>NZ_JBEZKW010000005.1:0-190096 GCF_040651795.1 Streptomyces sp. NPDC048361 | reverse complement strand
CGTGAACGGGGTCTGGGGCGGAGCCCCAGCAACCCCGCCGCCGTCGGGTGCGGACCGTGCTGGGTCACCCGCGCAGTTCCCCGCGCCCCTAGTAGGGCGCCCGGTGTCGAGCGGCTCCGCCGCGGCGGAGCCGCGCATGCGGCACAGCCCTGGGCCCTGTAGGGCACCCGGCACCGAGAAGCCGCGAGAGGCGCAACCCCGCGCCCTGAACTACCCGGTGTGAAGCGGTCAGCGGCGTTTGCGTTTGAGGAGGAGTCTGGGGAGGGCGGCCGGGACCGGGTGGCGGGTCGTGGCGGGGGAGGCCACCGGGGCCGCAGCGAGCGAGCCGTCCGGGGGCGGCTCCAGGGGGCCCTGGGGCGTCAGACTCAGGAGGCGGCACTCCGCCGCCCACCGCGCCGGCATCGCCTCGCCATCGGGCGCGTTGAGCCGCTTGCCCTTCAGCTCGGCCACCGCCGCATCCCACGCGGGGGAGCCCGACGGAATCTCACGGACCCGCGCCGTCCAGGCCACGAGCCGCCCGCCCTTGTCCTTGGAGCGGACGAGCACCCGCGCCGTGCCCCCGTCCACGAGCCCGTCGAGCGGCTGCTCGCCCGGCCCGCCGCCCACGACGTACGCCGCCCCGTCGATCCACGCGTGCCACAGGGCCCGCTCGGCCACCCCGGTGCCGCGCACCCAGATCAGCCCGGACTTCTTGGTGGCCTCCTCGACAAGGGCCTGATCGAGAAGGTCCTGGTCGAGCAACGTCTGCGTCATGGGCACCACAGTAGAGGCCCCGCTCAATAGTCAGTTCCGTAATCCCGTCACGGCCCTTACGCTGCGCCCGTGACCACTGCCACCACCTTGGCGCCCCAGCTCGCGGCCGCCCCCCGCACCGACTTCGTGCTGCTCGGGGTCGCCATCGCCGGCGTCTCCCTCTCCGCGCCGCTGATCGCCGCGCCCGCGCTCGCCATCGCGTTCTGGCGCAACGCCTTCGCCGTGGGCGCGCTGACCCCGGTGGCCTGGTTCGGATACCGGGCCCGGCTGCGCGCCCTGACCCGGCGCGAGGTGGGCCTGACGGTCGGCGCGGGCACTCTCCTGGCGCTGCACTTCGGGCTGTGGCTGCCCAGCCTGAGCATGACGTCCGTCGCCTCCTCGACCGTGCTGTGCACCACCACCCCGATCTGGACGACCCTCGCGCTGCGGCTGCGCGGACACCGGCCGCCGGCCCTGGTGTGGAGCGGCACGCTGGCCGCCTGCGTGGGCGTCGTGCTGCTCACCGGCGTCGATCTCAGCCTGTCGCCGCGCGCCCTCGCCGGAGACGCGCTCGCCTTGGGCGCCGGCATCGCGGCCGCCGGCTATGTGCTGCTCGGCGCCGAGGTCCGCAGAAGCGTGGACACCGTGCCGTACACCTACCTCTGTTACGGCACGGCCGCCGTCGGGCTCTTGGCCGCGGCCCTTCTCAGCGGCGCCGAGCTCACCTCGTACTCCGGCGTGACCTGGCTGAAGCTCGGGGTGCTCACGCTGACCGCCCAGCTCATCGGGCACTCGCTGCTCAACCGCGTGGTGGCGAACCTGGGTGCGTCCGTCACCTCCACGGCGATCCTGCTCGAAACCCCGGGCGCCGCCCTCATCGCCGCGCTCTGGCTCGGCCAGCGGCCCCCCGCGCTCGCCTATCCGGCGCTCCTGGTGATCCTGGCCGGACTCGCCCTCGTCGTCCGGGCCAACCGCACCTCGTGAGCGGCCGCACCCCGTGAGCGGCGCGAGCCGGGCCGTCAGAGCCAGCCGTTGCGCTTGAGGGTGCGGTGGATGACGATGCAGGCCACGGCCACCAGACCCATCGAGATCGGGTAGCCGTACTTCCAGTGCAGCTCGGGCATGTGGTCGAAGTTCATGCCGTACACGCCGCACACCATCGTCGGTACGGCGATGATCGCCGCCCAGGACGTGATCTTGCGCATGTCCTCGTTCTGCGCGACGGAGGCCTGGGCGAGGTTGGCCTGGAGGATCGAGTTGAGCAGTTCGTCGAAGCCGATGACCTGCTCCTGGACGCGGGCGAGGTGGTCGGCCACGTCACGGAAGTACTTCTGGATGTCCGGGTCGACCAGGCGCATCGGGCGCTCGCTCAGGAGCTGCATCGGGCGCAGCAGCGGCGAGACGGCGCGCTTGAACTCCAGTACCTCGCGCTTGAGTTGGTAGATCCGTCCCGCGTCCACACCGCGCGGACTGCCCTTGGCCGGAGCCGAGAAGACCTCGATCTCGACCTCGTCGATGTCGTCCTGCACCGCGTCGACGACCGCCAGATATCCGTCGACCACCTGGTCGGCGATGGCGTGGAGCACGGCGGACGGGCCCTTGGCGAGCAACTCGGGGTCGCCCTGGAGGCGGTTGCGCAGGGCGCGCAGCGAGCCCTGCCCGCCGTGCCGCACGGTGATGACGAAGTCCCGGCCGGTGAAGCACATCACCTCGCCGGTCTCGACGACCTCGCTGGTCGCGGTGAGCTCGGCGTGCTCCACGTAGTGGATCGTCTTGAAGACGGTGAACAGGGTGTCGTCGTAGCGCTCCAGCTTCGGCCGCTGGTGGGCGTGGACGGCGTCCTCCACGGCGAGCGGGTGGAGCCCGAACTCAGCCGCGATTCCGGCGAATTCGGCTTCGGTCGGCTCGTGCAGGCCGATCCACGCGAAGCCCCCGTCCTCGCGGACCCGGCGCATCGCTTCACGCGGCGTCAGGCACACCGCCTCCTGGACGGAGCCATCGGACGCCCCGGGCGCGCCGGACAGGGCGGAGGGCGGCGCCGGGACGCACTGCGGGGACTGCACGCGCCGCCCGTCGCGGTAGACCGCGCAGTCGACGACGGCGCTGCTCGCCGACGGGTCGCGGGTGGTGTCGTAGCCGTTGTACGGGGTGCTGGTCTTGCGCAGCGCGGGGCGGACCACGGCACGCAGGTCACGGATCATCGACATGGCAGGACTCCTTCACGGAGGGCCGTCGTAGGGCGTGACGCTCTGGAACTGCCCGCAAGCAGGACGTGCCGCGGCGAAGGAGACCCGGGGTCACATCACCCCGTAAGGCGTCGATTGCACACGTTCTGCACACGTTCGCAAAGCGGGCGGCACCACAGGGGCACGCGCGGACGGCGTTCGCTACTGAAACGGACAAGGCGAGGCGATGTGCTCTTCCGTTGGGCGAAACGCCATGAGGCTCAGGTGTTTCCGGGCGCGGGGGCCGGGTAAAGACGCTCTCGGATCACCGAGAGATTCAGATCACCGTCACCGGGAACAACGCAGCCGTGCGGAAGAGCGGTTGGTACTGCCAGGCCGACTTCGATCCATCGCAGCCCCACCTCCTCCAGCCGGTCCCCCGTGGGGAACTTCCTGCTGTCCCGAACAGCGGCCAAGACTATCAGCCCACCACTGCGCAAGCCCCCTCTTTGCCGCTTGCATACGCCTTCTATGCTCGGCCCATGGTTGATGTTCTTGCTCTGGTCGAGGCCCGGCTGCGCACCGCGCTGGGCGAGCCGGACGCGCGCGCCGCGGTCACCTTTCTCGGTACGGACCGGATCGAGGTGCTGCGGTTCGCCGAGGGAGACATCGTCCGCTACGCCACGCTCGGCATGTCCGCCCAGCCGATGGCCGATCCGACCGCCGCGCTCGCCGACCCCGTGAAGGGCCCGCGGGCCGAGCTGATCCTGTCCGTACGCGCCGGGCTCGCCGACACCGACAAGGTGCTGCGCGCGCTCGCCGTGCTCGCCGCCTCGCCACAGGTGGAGGGTGTGGTGGTGGCCCCGGGCGCCTCGCTCGACACCGGCGACGCGCTGTGGCCGGGCGCCCCGTTCACCTCGGTCCTGGTGGCCGAGCCGGGCGGCCTCGTCGAGGACCTGGAGCTGGACGCGCCGATGGACCCGGTCCGCTTTCTGCCGCTGCTGCCCATGACCACGAACGAGGCGGCGTGGAAGCGGGTGCGGGGGGCGCAGGAGCTCCAGGAGCGGTGGCTGACCCAGGGAACGGATCTGCGCGACCCGCTGCGGAAGTCCGCGACGCTGGACTGAGGTCAAGGGCAGCCCCCGCCAGGGGCGCGGGGAACCGCGCGATAAGCGGGCACGGTCCGCAGGCGACAGCCGGGTTGCCTGCGCTGCCCGGCACCCTGCCAAGGTCAACCCGCTCAGGGGCGCGGGAAACCGCGCGGACAGGCCGCCAAGTTCAGCGGGCCCACATTGAAAGGGCGCGCTCAGTTCGCGAAGACCGAAACCCCGTCCTCCACCGCGTGCGCCGGCCGCAACTCCTCCGCCTCATGCGTGAGCAACCCACGCCGCGCCCACACGATCAGCGCACCGACGACCGCCGCCACCGCCGCCACCACGAACGGGATGTGGATGTCGCTCCACTCCTCGATCTTCGGCGCGAAGTACGGCGCCGCGGCCGCCGCGAACCAGCGGACGAAGTTGTAGCCCGCGCTCGCCACCGGCCTGGGCGCGTCCGACACGCCGAGCGCCAACTCGGTGTACACGGTGTTGTTCAGACCGATGAACGCGCCGGAGGCGATGGTCGCCGCCACCGCGGTCGTGTGGTTGCCGTAGCCCAGCACGAGCAGGTCCGCGGCGAGCAGCACCAGCGATCCGCCGAGCACCTTCAGGGAGCCGAACCGTTCCTGGAGGCGCGGCGCGACGAGCACCGAGAACACCGCGAGCAGCACACCCCAGGCGAAGAACACCCCGCCCGACTTGTACGGCGACATGTTCAGGACGAACGGGGTGAAGGCGAGGACCGTGAAGAACGCGTAGTTGTAGAAGAAGGCGGACGCGGCCGCGGAGGCGAGCCCGCCGTGGCCGAGCGCCTTGATCGGATCGAGCAGCGAGGTCTTGCGCGCCGGCTTCGGCTGCTCCTTCAGGAACACCGTGATCGCGAGGAAGCCGATCGCCATCAGCGCCGCGGTGCCGAAGAACGGATAGCGCCACTTCATGTCGCCGAGGATCGCGCCGAGCAGCGGCCCGCACGCCATGCCGAGTCCGAGCGCGGACTCGTACAGCAGGATCGCCGCGGCGCTGCCGCCGGCCGCCGCGCCCACGATGACGGCGAGCGCCGTGGAGACGAAGAGCGCGTTGCCGAGCCCCCAGCCCGCCCGGAAGCCGACGAGTTCGCCGACCGAGTTCGACGTGCCCGCGAGCGCGGCGAAGACCACCACAAGGGCGAGGCCCGCGAGCAGAGTCTTCTTGCCGCCGATCCTGCTGGAGACGAACCCCGTGACCAGCATCGCGACGGCGGTGATCAGGAAGTACGAAGTGAAGAGCAGGGACACCTGGCTGGGTGTGGCGTCCAGGCCCTTGGCGATGGAGGGCAGGATCGGGTCGACCAGGCCGATGCCCATGAAGGCGACGACGGACGCGCCCGCGGTCGCCCAGACCGCCTTGGGCTGACGCAACAGGCTGCCCGCACCCGAGCCCGAGTTTGAGCCCACACCCGGGGCCGTACCCGCGCCCGGGGCCACATCCGCACCCGGGGCCGCACTCGAGCCCGGGGCCACATCCGCACCCGAGCCCGCACCCGAGCCCGGGGCCACATCCGCACCCGAGCCCGCACCCGAGCCCGGGGCCACACCCGTGCCCGCGCCTTCGTCAAGTGGGTCCTTCCCTTGCCGCATGGCTGCTCCCGCTTCCCTCGATGGATGGCCACAAGGTCGTTGTGCAATACACACGATAACTTAGCAAGGCTAATGAGTGCAACATGAAACTATTTTTCCATGCCTCCGGGGAGGGGCCCGTGGCCTCCGGACGGGTGATCGTCCTTGACGGGGCGACGGCCGGGGAGGAGCGTGGGGCCTTATGAGGGGCGAACCCAGTTGCCCGAAGTGCGGAGGCCGGGTCAGGGCGCCCGGTCTCTTTGCCGACACCTGGCAGTGCGATGTCCACGGCCCGGTCCATCCGCTCCAGCCGATCCTGCCGCCCAGCGTCGAGGGCCTCGAAGTCGTCGTACGCAGATCCCAGGTGCCGGTGTGGATGCCCTGGCCGCTCCCGGTCGGCTGGCTGTTCACCGGCGTCGGGTACGCGGGCGACGACCGCAGCGGCGGCCGCGCCACCGCCGTCGCCTGCTCGGGTCCGGGGCCCCTCGGTGGCCTCGGCGAGCTGATCCTGGTGGCGGAGGAGCTGGGCGTCGGCCTCGGCGCCCGTTTCGCGGGCATCGACGGACCCGACCCCGGTCCGTCCATGAGTGTCGACAAGCCCCCGCACACCAAGGTCCTCGCGGCCGGCCGGCCCACCCCGCTGTGGCACGTCACCCGGACCCCGGACGACCGCGCGGTCTTCGCCGGTGAGGCGCGCGGACTGTGGCTGTGGGCGATCGTGTGGCCCGAACAATCCGGGCTTCTCATGTACGACGAGCTCGTCCTGACCGACCTGCGCGACGCCGGCGCCGAAGTCGAACTGCTGCCGTGCGGGGCCCTCACCCCGCGCATCCTGTCCTGACGGCGTACGCACCCCTTGCGCTCGGGCGCGCAGGGAAGCGGACGGCGCGCCGTCACGGAAGCTGACGACGAGCCGCGCGCAAGAGGAGACAGCGAGCACCGCCCAGGAGCAGACGGCGAGCCGCGCGCACGCGGGCGGCGGGGCGCGGGCGGCCGGTTATCCTTGACCGTCCCCTGATCCGCCCCATATGCCCTGGAGTACGCGTCGTGCGCATCGATCTGCACACCCACTCCACGGCGTCGGACGGTACGGACACCCCCGCCGAGCTGGTCCGAAACGCCGCGGCCGCCGGGCTCGACGTGGTCGCGCTGACCGACCACGACACCACCCGCGGATACGCCGAGGCCATCGCCGCGCTCCCCGACCTCGACCTCACCCTGGTCACCGGCGCCGAACTCTCCTGCCGCGTCGACGGCATCGGCCTGCACATGCTGGCCTACCTCTTCGACCCCGAGGAGCCCGAGCTCTCCCGCGAGCGCGAGCTCGTGCGCGACGACCGGGTGCCGCGTGCCCAGGGCATGGTCGCCAAGCTCCAGGACCTCGGCGTGCCCATCACCTGGGAGCAGGTCGCGCGGATCGCGGGCGACGGCTCGGTGGGCCGCCCCCACGTCGCCGAGGCGCTCGTCGAACTCGGCGTCGTCGCCTCCGTCTCCGACGCCTTCGTGCCGGACTGGCTCGGCGACGGCGGCCGCGCCTACGTCGGCAAGCACGAGCTCGACCCGTTCGACGCGATCCGCCTGGTCAAGGCCGCCGGCGGCGTCACCGTCTTCGCGCACCCCCTCGCCCACAAGCGCGGCCAGGTCGTGCCCGAGACGGTGATAGCGGAGCTGGCCGCCGCGGGGCTCGACGGCGTCGAGGTCGACCACACCGACCATGACGCCCCCACCCGGACTCGGCTGCGCGCCCTCGCGGACGACCTGGGCCTGCTGACCACGGGCTCCAGCGACTACCACGGCAGCCGCAAGACCGTACGGCTCGGGCAGTGCACCACCGACCCCGAGATCTACGGCGAGATCACCCGCCGCGCCACGGGGGCCTTCCCCGTGCCGGGCGCGGGCGGAAGCGACCGCCCGTAGCGGGAGCCGCCCCTCCCGGCCCGCGGGGCACCGCCCCGCACCCCCTTTCACCCACCCCACCCGGCCGCCTCCGCGCGACCCCGGCGCCGGGTCCGGCCGTCCCGCGCCGCCGCGCGGTGCCCGGCCCTCCTCCGTACACCCCTCATCCTGCAAGGCTCACCGTGTTCGACGCTGCCGTCTTCGGCTCCCTCTTCCTCACCCTGTTCGTCATCATGGATCCCCCCGGGATCACGCCGATCTTCCTCGCGCTCACCGCCGGCCGGGCCGCCAAGGTCCAGCGCAGGATGGCCTGGCAGGCCGCGGCCGTCGCGCTCGGAGTGATCACGCTCTTCGGGCTCGTCGGGCACCAGATCCTGGCGTATCTGCACATCGACGTCCCCGCGCTGATGATCGCCGGTGGGCTGCTGCTGCTCCTGATCGCGCTCGACCTGCTCACCGGCAAGACCGACGAACCCCAGCAGACCAAGGACGTCAACGTCGCGCTCGTACCGCTCGGCATGCCGCTGCTCGCCGGCCCCGGCGCGATCGTCCAGGTGATCCTCGCCGTCCAGAACCACGACTCCGTTTCCGGCCAGGTCTCGGTCTGGGCCGCGATCATCGCCATCCACGTCGTTCTGTACGTGACCATGCGGTACTCGCTGCTGATCATCCGCGTGATCAAGGACGGCGGTGTCGTCCTGGTGACCCGGCTCGCCGGCATGATGCTCTCCGCCCTCGCGGTGCAGCAGATCATCAACGGGATCACCCAGGTCATCCACGCCGGCTGAACGCCCTGGCGCGGCCCCGTTCACGCAGAAGCGCCCCCGTACATCCAGGTACGGGGGCGCTCTTCACATACGGCACCCGCCGCCGGTCATCACCGGGCGAGCGGGAACACTACCTCTGACGCGCACTACCTCTGACGCGTACTGCTTCCGACGCGTTACGAGGCCGCGGATTCGGCCGGGCGGATGTAGATGCGCTGACCCATTGCGGCGGCCTGCTGCACAATCCGGTTGACGGAGGCGGCGTCCACGACGGTGGTGTCAACGGCGATACCGTCGACGTCGTCCAGGCGCATGATTTCGAAGCGCATGGCTTCTCCCTTCGTCTGATCCTCCTGCTAGGAGAACTACTGGTGCGGGGGGCTGTGGTTCAGCCTGCTCCCATGAGGCGTCGGGGCGGTTGCCCGCCCGTTACGTGTGGATTGCGTGGCTGCTGTGCAACGCGTTCCATAGGGGACAACGAGTTGCCTCCAGCAAACATTCCCTACGCTAAGGAAATTTTTCGCGTCGCTAAGGATCGCCACGGTCACAGGACCGCGTGTGCCCGGTTGTGCCCCGTCCGTAACGCCGCCGACAATGGGAAGCGTATGGACGACTCCCAGGAACCCCAGGCGCTCCCCGGCCTCGCAGCCCAGCTGGACCGCAAGCTGGACCGCACCAACGAGCTGCTCCAGCGCATGCTCGCCGAAGTCGCGAAGACGCCCTCCACGCACGCGATCTTCGTCGACGCCGGCTATGTCTACGCGGCCGCCGGTCTCCTCGTCACCGGCACCGAGGACCGCCGGTCCTTCGACCTCGACGCCGAAGGACTCATCGAGGCCCTCATCGACAAGGCGCGCACGATCTTCGCCGACAGCCGGCTGCTCCGCGTCTACTGGTACGACGGCGCGCGCCGCCGCATCCACACCACCGAGCAGCAGTCGATCGCCGAACTCCCCGACGTCAAGGTCAGACTCGGCAACCTCAACGCCAACAACCAGCAGAAGGGCGTCGACTCGCTGATCCGCTCCGACCTGGAATCCCTTGCCAGGCACCGCGCGATCAGCGACGCCGCGCTGATCGGCGGCGACGAGGACCTCGTCTCCGCCGTCGAGGCCGCTCAGGGGTACGGCGCCCGCGTCCACCTGTGGGGCATCGAGGCGGCCGAGGGCCGCAACCAGGCGGAGCCCCTGCTGTGGGAGGTCGACAGCCAGCGCACCTTCGATCTCGACTTCTGCAAGCCGTACGTCACCCGGCGCCCCGTCACCCTGTACGAGCAGGAGGGCCCCGCGCCGAGCCGCGAGGACGTGCGCTTCGTCGGCGCCCGGATCGCCGCGACCTGGCTCTCCGAGCGGGGACGCGCCGCCCTCGCCGACCTGCTCCCCGGCCACCCCTATCTGCCGGGCCCGGTCGACCAGGACCTCCTCATCGAGGCGGAACGTCTTCTCCAGTACTCCCTGCGCGGCCACGCCGACCTGCGCCGCGCTCTGCGCGACGGGTTCTGGCAGCACCTCCAGGCGCAGTACTGACGGGTCCGGCCGGGGCGGCGGCTAGGCCGCGCCGGAGCCGGCCGTGACGCCGGCCCAGAACTCCGTCAGGGCGGCGGCCAGTTCCTGGGGGTGGGAGACATTGGGGGAGTGGTCGGCGCCGCGGATCACGGTGTGCCGGGCGCCGATGCTGCGCGCCATATGGGCCAACTCGCTGACGGCCCACACCGTTTCGCCGTCTCCGTACGCCACGTGGAGCGGCAGCGGCAGCTTCGCGAGCCCCTCGGTACGGTCCGGTTCGATCCTCAACTGGCGCCCGGTGGCGCTGAGTTGGGCGGGCTGGGTGCTGAACCAGCGGCGGCCGAGGAATGCCACGATCTCCGGCGGGTCCGGCACGTACGCCGGGTCCCTGCCGTCCAGCCACTGTGTGACCGACCACACCCACGACGCCGGAAGCACCGGCAGCGCCGCCTGCAACAGCCGGATTTTGGTGCGCTGTTCGGGTCCGACGCGCCCCGGCCCCGACGCGAGCAGTGTGAGCGAGCGGAACGCGGAGGGATCGAGCCGGGCCGCGGACCGGGCGACGAATCCGCCGAAGGAGTGCCCGACGAGATGGACGGGGCCGTCGCCCAGCGCCGCGACCTGTGCGAGGACATCGCCGCCGAGCACCCGCGGGGTGTACCCGGCCGGCCGCCGCGGCCCCGGGCTCTCGAACTGGCCGCGCCCGTCGACCGCGACGGCCCGGTACCCGGCGTCCGCCAGCGGATCGAGCAGCGCGAGGAAGTCCTCCTTGCTCCCGGTGTACCCGGGCACCAGAACGACCGTCCCCCGCGCCGGCTCACCAGGCCGCGAATCGAGCACGGCGAACTCCTGACGCGGGGTACGAAGCCGGTACGCACGCGTACGCGCCGGGAGGTCGAGGGAGCGCGGCTTACTCATGAGTAGAGCGTATCCGCCCTGCGAGGGGGCGGTTCAGCGCACCGGCCGTGCTGGGTTACCCGCGCAGTTCCCCGCGCCCCTTGGCTACTTGGTGCCGGCCCGCATGGGCATCTTCAGCCCGTCATGGGGTCCCCCCTGGCCCTTGAGGCCTTGGGGGAGGTTGAGGACGAGCGCCTTTAAGGCGCAAACGGGGTCTGGGCGGAGCCCCAGGGTGCACGCTGGGCATGTGAACGGCCCGGCACCCCCCGAAAGGGGCCCGGGCCGTTCGCGTGGTGTCGGTTACGCCTCGGGCGCGACCGCCGCCTTCTTCGTGCGAGTCCGCCGCGGCTTGGCCGGCGCCTCGGCCACCTCGGGCGCGGCCTCGGCAACCTTCTTGGCGCGGGTGCGCCGCGGCTTGGCAGGGGCCTCGGTCTCGACGGCCGCCTCGGGGGCGGCTTCGGCGGCCTTCTTGGCGCGGGTGCGACGCGGCTTGGCGGGCACCTCGGCCTCGACGGCGATCGGCGCTTCGGCCGTCTCGACGACGGCTTCCGCGGCCTTCTTCGCCCGCGTACGACGCGGCTTCACGGGCGCCTCGGCCTCGACCGGCGCCTCGACGGCCGCTTCGGCAACCATCTCGGGGGCGGCTTCGGCGACCTTCTTGGCGCGGGTGCGACGCGGCTTGGAGGGCGCCTCGGCCTCGACGGCGATCGGCGCTTCGGCCGTCTCGACGACGGCTTCCGCGGCCTTCTTCGCCCGCGTACGACGCGGCTTCACCGGAGCTTCCTCGACCGGCGCCACAGCGACCGGCGCGGCCGGCGCCACGGCGGCCGGGGCCTCCGCGACCACGGTCATCGCGGCGGAGGTCGCGGCCTTCGCCGCCTTCGCCAGTTCGAGCGCGGCCGACTCGGGAGTCATGAAACCGACCTCGCCGGCCGGGTCGGCCTTGCGCACCCGACGGCGGCGCGCCTTGGCATCGACCGGAGCGACGACGGGCTCGACGACCGGCGCGGGGCGACGACGCGACTGCGCCTTGACCGGGGCCTGCGCGGCGACGGGCTCGGCCTTGGCCTGCGCGACGACCGTCTCGGCGACGGCGACCTGCGCGGCCGGTGCCGGTGCCGCGGCAACGGACTGCGGCGCGGACGACGGGGCACCCACGCGGGTACGGCGACGACGGCGCGGCGTGCGCGGCTCGGTCACGGTCTCGACCGCTTCGGCGGCCGGGGCCGCGGCGGGTGCGGGAGCGTTCTCGACGGCCTCGCCCTGCGAACCGCCCCGGGTGCGACGGCGCTGACGCGGCGTACGCGTACGCTCCGGGCGCTCCTCGGTGACGACGGGAGCCGCCGCGGCGGACTTGCGGCCGCGCCCACCGGTCTCGCCGAGGTCCTCGACCTCTTCGGCGGCGAGCCCGGCACGGGTACGGGCGCCACGGGGCAGCACGCCCTTGGTGCCCGCCGGGATCTTCAGCTCCTCGAACAGGTGCGGAGAGGTCGAGTACGTCTCGGGCGGGTCCGGGAACTTCAGGTCGAGCGCCTTGTTGATCAGCTGCCAGCGCGGGATGTCGTCCCAGTCGACCAGCGTGATCGCGATGCCCTTCTTGCCCGCGCGGCCGGTGCGACCGATGCGGTGGAGGTAGGTCTTCTCCTCCTCGGGCGACTGGTAGTTGATGACGTGCGTGACGCCCTCGACGTCGATGCCGCGCGCGGCGACGTCGGTGCAGACGAGCACGTCGACCTTGCCGTTGCGGAAGGCGCGCAGCGCCTGCTCGCGGGCGCCCTGGCCGAGGTCGCCGTGGACCGCGCCGGAGGCGAAGCCGCGCTTGGCGAGCTGCTCGGCGATGTCGGCGGCGGTGCGCTTGGTGCGGCAGAAGATCATCGCAAGCCCGCGGCCCTCGGCCTGCAGGATGCGCGCGACCATCTCCGGCTTGTCCATGGAGTGGGCGCGGTAGACGAACTGCTCGGTGTTGGCGACGGTCGTGCCCTCGTCGTCCGGCGACGTGGCGCGGATGTGCGTGGGCTGCGACATGTAGCGGCGGGCGAGGCCGATGACGGCGCCCGGCATGGTCGCGGAGAAGAGCATCGTCTGACGTTTCGGCGGCAGGTGCTGGATGATCTTCTCGACGTCCGGCAGGAAGCCGAGGTCGAGCATCTCGTCGGCCTCGTCGAGGACGAGGGCCTTGACGTGGGAGAGGTCGAGCTTCTTCTGCCCGGCGAGGTCGAGCAGGCGGCCCGGGGTGCCGACGATGACGTCGACGCCCTTCTTCAGCGCCTCGACCTGGGGCTCGTACGCCCGGCCGCCGTAGATCGCGAGCACGCGGACGTTGCGCACCTTGCCGGCGGTCAGCAGGTCGTTGGTCACCTGCTGGCACAGCTCGCGCGTCGGGACGACGACGAGGGCCTGCGGGGTGTTGGTGAGCTGCGCGGAGGTGGCGCGCCCGGCCTCGACGTCGGCCGGGACGATCACGCGCTCCAGGAGCGGAAGGCCGAAGCCGAGCGTCTTGCCGGTGCCGGTCTTGGCCTGGCCGATGATGTCGGAGCCGGAGAGCGCGACGGGGAGCGTCAGCTCCTGGATGGGGAACGGGGACACGATGCCGACGGCTTCAAGGGCTTCGGCGGTCTCGGGAAGGATCCCGAGCTCTCGGAACGTAGTCAGGGTGCTGCCTCTTCTGTGAGACGCGGTACGGAGGCGAACGCGGCGGGTCGTACCGTGCCCATGTCGTCCGGCGGGATCAGATTCGATCGGGTTGCCGGGGGGCGCGGGACCACTGCCGTCGCTCAAGCGCTCGTGCCGCTGAGGGTCCCTCTTGGGTCGCACATGGGGGAACGTGCGCCGCGGAGGGCTGTCGGGTCGGAGCCGACCGGGGAACCGACCGGGCATCCTCATTCGTGCGGCCCGTCGACATACTCGGCAGGCGCATTACCACTGTACCCCGGATTCGCGCATGTGTGTTGGGGGAATTCGCGAGGCGGGTGCGACGGGTGTGATCGAGTAGGCCCTTACACCGTGCCCCGGGCGGGCTATTGTGCGGCTTATGGAGACGTCTGACAACGCCACTGCAGCCGAAGAAACCACCCCGGAACCGGAGCGCACCGGGATCGCCGCCCAGGACTGGGCGACGGCCTCCGCGCTTCCCCAGTACCGGGCGGCGGTCGTGGACCTCCTCGGCGCCCTCGCCTACGGCGAGCTCGCGGCCTTCGAGCGGCTCGCCGACGACGCGAAGCTTGCGCCGTCCCTCGCGGACAAGGCGGAGCTGGCGAAGATGGCGTCCGCCGAGTTCCTCCACTTCGAGCGGTTGCGGGACCGGCTCGCGCAGATCGACGCGGAGCCGACCGCCGCGATGGAGCCCTTCGCCAAGGCGCTCGACGACTTCCACCAGCAGACCGCTCCGTCGGACTGGCTCGAAGGCCTCGTCAAGGCGTACGTGGGGGACTCGATCGCGAGCGACTTCTACCGCGAGGTCGCCAACCACCTCGACTCCGACACCCGTTCGCTGGTGCTCGCGGTGCTCGACGACACCGGGCACGGCAACTTCGCCGTGGAGAAGGTGCGGGGCGCGATCGAGGCGGACCCGAGGGTCGGCGGCCGGCTCGCGCTGTGGGCACGCCGCTTGATGGGCGAGGCACTGTCACAGGCCCAGCGAGTGGTGGCCGAGCGCGACGCGCTCTCCACGATGCTGGTCGGCGGCGTGGACGGGGTGGCCGCGGGCTTCGACCTCGCGGCGGTGGGCGAGATGTTCACCCGCATCACCAAGGCCCACACCAAGCGGATGGCGGCGCTGGGGCTGGCCGCCTAGTCGGCATCCGGGGCCGGCCGCCCGGTCACTGGCGCGCCGTCAGCTCCACCGGTGCCGCCTACGCCGCCGAGCGGCGCAGGCGGCGGGTGGGGCGAGTGGGGCGCAGCAGCAGCGACAGCAGGACGGCCGCGACGAAGACGGCACCGAGCACGGTGGTCACCCCGTGGCCGGGGCCGATCGCGGAGTGGGTCAGAAAGGCGCCGAAGAGACCGGCGAGCGGTCCGACGCCCAGGACGGTGCGGCGGTCCGGCAGCCGGTGGGCGAGGCGTGTCGCGGCGGCCCACGCGAGTGCGAATCCCAGCAGTGCGGAGCCGAGAGCTTCCAGAAGCATGTGCGTCGCCTCCCAGGGGTGTGGCCAGGGCGGAATCAGTCACACCCGTCCTACCCGACGCTCGCGGAACGCAACCCTCCCCTCACTGGGAGGAAGCAATCCCGACGGCCTCGCGGACCCGCCCGTGCGGATGCGGACCCGCCCGTGCGGATGCGGAGGCAGCCACGCGGAGGCAAGCGCGGGCATGCGGCAGAGAACGCACGCATGCGAAAGGGGTGCCCCCAGTCCTCGACTGGGGGCACCCCTTCCGTGGTGTCCGGTGTACTACAGCGCGCCGAAGCCCACCCTGCGCACGGCCGGTTCGCCGATCTCCACGTAAGCGATCCTGTCGGCAGGCACCAGGACCTTGCGGCCCTTGTCGTCCGCGAGGCTGAGCAGCTTTGCCTTGCCGGCGAGGGCGTCGGCAACCGCGCTCTCGACCTCTTCGGCGGACTGCCCGCTCTCCAGAACGATCTCCCGGGGTGCGTGCTGCACGCCGATCTTGACCTCCACGGCTATGTCCCTCCGACCTCGTGCGGTGCGCGGTCAGCCGCGCCGTACGCTGCACACATTAGCCCGGCGAGCGGACCTGAAATGGCCCGCCCCTGAACGCCAGGAGCGAACAGAATTCAGGAATGACCGCGCCGCGGCCGGTTCAGTGGCCCTCGAGGCTGTGCAGCGGGAAGCCCGCGATGCCGCGCCAGGCCAGCGAGGTGAGCAGCTCGACCGCCTTGTCGCGGGGGATGGTCGACTCGCTGGAGAGCCAGTAGCGCGCCACCACCTGGGAGACGCCGCCCAGGCCCACGGCGAGCAGCATCGACTCGTCCTTGGACAGGCCCGTGTCCTCGGCGATGACGTCCGAGATGGCCTCCGCGCACTGGAGGCTGACCCGGTCCACCCGCTCGCGCACGGCCGGCTCATTGGTCAGGTCCGACTCGAAGACCAGCCGGAACGCGCCGCCCTCGTCCTCCACGTACGCGAAGTAGGCGTCCATCGTCGCGGCGACCCGGAGCTTGTTGTCCGAGGTCGACGCGAGCGCGGTGCGCACCGCGTGGAGCAGGGACTCGCAGTGCTGGTCCAGCAGCGCCAGGTAGAGCTCGAGTTTGCCGGGGAAGTGCTGGTAGAGCACCGGCTTGGAGACGCCCGCGCGCTCCGCGATGTCGTCCATGGCGGCCGCGTGGTAACCCTGCGCGACGAAGACTTCCTGGGCCGCGCCCAGAAGCTGATTGCGGCGGGCCCGGCGCGGCAGGCGCGTGCCTCGCGGGCGCGCCGCCTCGGTCTGCTCGATGGCTGTCACGCCGCCTCCCAAAGTTGTTCTGGTGCGCGATGCACGCGCGCCGCCATCGTACTTTTGGGTAACCCGGCTGTGCGCGGTGCGAACGCAGAATTTCACGGACCGGACGCGCTGGGTAGCCGGAGGTGTCGGGAGGAAACCGTCCGTATCACCGGTAGTCGTCCTCGTCGAGGGCGACCACGCGCGCCTGTTCGACGGCGTCCGCCTCATTGGCGGCATCGAGATCGACGCGGGTCGGCGGGTCGTCGTGGCTCTGCCGTACGTCCGTGTGCTGCTCGGCGGCGTCCGCCTCGGGGGTCTCCTCGGACAGCTCCGTGGTGGCGTCGGCTTCTTCCCGGAAGGTGTCCGGGTCGCTGGGATCGACCGGCATGACTGCTCCCTTTTCGTCCACTTCGAGTGATTCGGGGGCTTCCTTACGAGCCTAGGAGTTCCCCGGACGAGCCGCTATACGTCCTGTGACGGCGAACACATGAACCACGGTGTGATCGTCTCGTAACATTGCCCGCATGTCTTCGACCGAGCTGCCGGAAACCCCCGCCGCTGCCGCCCTGGCGCCACGGGTGAGCACGGTCGGGGTCGCCGAGGGCGAGGAGCTGCGCTCCGTGAGCCTGCCCGGCCTCACCCTGACCGTCCGGTCCCGGCCCGGTACCACCCCCGGCCTGGAACCAGCGCTGTACGTGCACGGGCTCGGCGGCTCCTCGCAGAACTGGTCGGCGCTGATGCCGCTCCTCGCGGACCGGCTCGACGGCGAGGCCCTCGATCTGCCCGGCTTCGGGGACTCCCCGCCACCCGACGACGGGGACTACTCGATCACCGCGCACGCCCGCGCCGTGATCCGGCTGCTGGACTCCACCGGCCGCGGCCCCGTCCACCTCATCGGGAACTCGCTCGGCGGCGCCGTCTCGACCCGTGTCGCGGCCGTCCGCCCCGACCTGGTGCGCACCCTGACGCTCGTCTCGCCCGCCCTGCCCGAGCTCCGCGTCCAGCGCAGCGCCTGGCCGACGGCGCTGGTCGCGCTGCCCGGTGTGGCCGCCCTCTTCGCGAGGCTGAGCCGGGACTGGACCGCGGAGGACCGCACCCGCGGAGTCATGGCCCTCTGTTACGGCGACCCGGACCGGGTGAGCCCCGAGGGGTTCGAGACGGCCGTCAAGGAGATGGAGCGCCGCCTCCAACTGCCGTACTTCTGGGACGCGATGGCCCGCTCGGCGCGTGGCATCGTGGACGCGTACACCCTGGGCGGCCAGCACGGCCTGTGGCGACAGGCGGAGCGCGTGCTCGCGCCGACGCTGCTCGTGTACGGGGCGCGCGACCAGCTCGTCTCGTACCGGATGGCGCGTCGTGCGGCGGCCGCCTTCCGGGGTGCGCGGCTGCTTACCCTGCCCGATGCCGGGCACGTGGCGATGATGGAGTACCCCGAGACGGTCGCCCGCGCCGTGCGGGAGCTGATCGACGACAACAGCGGCGGCGCACGCCGTGACGACCGAGGAAACAGGAGCTGATCCGGGGCGTGGGACGACACAGCCGACCCGACGAGCGCGGCGTCGCGGCGCCGATACCCCAGGCGCCCCCGGTCCCCGAGGCCGAGCCGGCCGTCGCCTCCGGCAGCGGCCGGCGCAGGCGGCAGGCCACCGACGACGCCCACGGCGGACACCACGACCCGGCGGGCACCCCCGTCTCCGGCACCCCGCGGGTGCGCGGCGGCCATCCGCAGCACCCCGAGGACGGCCCGGCCAACGCCTCGGCCCGCTACGGCGACCGGCACGACAGGCCACGCCCGGCGCAGCGCGATGCGCGCGAGAGCGGGGCGCGGCGCGATGCGCGCGAGAGCGGGGCGCGGCGCGATGCGCGCGAGGACGGCGCCCCGCGCATCCCGGGCCCGCGCCGCTCCTACACCGAGGCCTTCGACGGGCCGGACACCCGGCCGGCCGCGACCTCGCACACCGTCGCCGTCCCGGTCCCGTTGCGCGAGAGCTCTCCCGAGTCCGGCGGAACGAAGAAGAATGCCAAGGGCGCCGGCACCGCCCGGGGGGCCGAAGAGGCCAAGGCCTCCACCCTGTCCAAGGCCGCTAAAGCCGCCAAGGCCGCCAAGGTGTCCAAGGGGCGTACGTTCACCGGGATCGCGGCCGCCGCGGTGACCACCGTGCTCGCGGTCGTCGTCGCCGGGCAGGTCACATCCGGCGGCGCCAAGCACGACGACGCGGGACGGTCGGCAGCCGACAAGGCACGGGACGACGACGGCTCCGCCTCGCGGGGCAGCGGGCGCTCCACCCCGCAGGCCGCCCCCGCGGTCCTCCCGTACGACCAGAAGATGGCCCAGCAGTTCCCGCTCGACGCCAAGCTCAAGGGCCCCGGCGACTTCGAGACGGTGCCGGGTGCGGCCGCCGCGCCGGGCAAGGGGCACAAGTACCGGTACCGGGTCGACCTGGAGAAGGGCCTCGGCCTGGACGGCAACCTGTTCGCCGAAGCCGTGCAGAAGACGCTCAACGACGACCGCAGCTGGTCGCACGGCGGGGCGATGACCTTCGAGCGGATCGCCTCGGGCAAGCCGGACTTCGTGATCACCCTGGCGAGCCCCGGGACCACGGGCGTGTGGTGCGGCAAGTCGGGTCTGGACACCACGGAGGACAACGTCTCCTGCGACTCCGCCGCCACCGACCGCGTGATGATCAACGCGTTCCGCTGGGCGCAGGGCTCGGAGACCTTTGGCTGGGGCAAGGCGATGGTCGCCTACCGGCAGATGCTCATCAACCACGAGGTGGGCCACCGCCTCGGACACAACCACGTGAGCTGCCGCACGCCCGGCGCGCTCGCCCCGGTGATGCAGCAGCAGACCAAGTCCCTCGACATCGACGGCATTGCCTGCCGGCCCAACCCCTGGGTCTATCCGACGAGTTGAGGCCGATCCGATGCCGGCTCCGTCCCGCATGTCCACCATGTGGGACGGCTGTCTCGTACTCGATTGACAGTGCTCAGCCATTCGTTCATATTTCTCGGCATGTCGCACCGTCACGCCACCACCGAACGCGCCGCCATCGAGCTGGCGCTCATCGGCGTGACCGGGCACAGCGTGGCCGACGTCCTCTGTAGCTGACTCAGCCCCGAGCGCGTTCGACCCCTTCCCTTTTCCCCTTTTGCGCCCGGGCACCGCCGTGCTTCCGCACGGCCTGAGCACGACGGGCGCAGCCACCCCCTCCCTCCACCCCTTTCGGTACGGGTCCGGCGCTGCCGCGTCCGCGTCCGCCGTGTGCCCCGCAGTCACCGAGAGGTCTCCTTCCGATGCGTCACACGTCCATTTCGTCGGGAAATGTCGTCAGAGCGGCCGCGATAGCCGTAGTTCTCGCCGTGGGCGCCGTCGCCTGCGGCCCCGAGGACGGCGGTGCCCGGAGCGCCGGGTCCGGCGGCGCTTCCGGCACGCCCCACAAGGGCGGCGCCCTCAGTGTCCTCAACAACGAGGCGCAGACCGACTTCGACCCGGCCCGGCTCTACACCTCGGGCGGCGGCAACGTGCCCTCGCTCGTCTTCCGCACCCTGACCACCCGCAAGCGTGCGAGCGGCGCAGAGGGCACGAAGGTCGTGCCCGACCTCGCCACCGACACGGGCCGGCCCAACGCCGACGCCACCGTGTGGACGTACACCCTCAAGGACGGCCTCACGTACGAGGACGGCAGCCCGATCACCACGGCCGACATCAAGTACGGCATCGAGCGCTCCTTCGCGGCCGAACTCTCCGGCGGAGCGCCCTACTTGAGGGACTGGCTGGTCGGCGGCGCGACATACACGGGCCCGTACAAGGACGGCGGCAAGGGCCTCGACTCGATCGAGACGCCCGACGCGAAGACCATCGTGTTCCACCTGAACAAGCCCGAGGGCGAGTTCCCCTTCCTCGCCACCCAGACCCAGTTCGCGCCCGTACCCAAGGCCAAGGACGACGGCACCAAGTACGAGGAGCACCCCGTCTCGTCGGGCCCCTACAAGGTCGTCAAGAACGAGAACGACGGTGAGCACCTCGTCCTGGCGCGCAACCCCCACTGGTCCGAGGCGACCGACAGCGAGCGCAAGGCCTACCCGGACACCATCGACGTACGCTCCGGGCTCGACCAGGCCGTCATCAACCAGCGGCTCTCCGCCTCCCAGGGCCCGGACGCCGCCGCCGTCACCACCGATACCAACCTCGGCCCCGCCGAGCTCGCCAAGATCGGCAGCGACAAGCAGCTCGCCGCGCGCGTCGGCACCGGACACTTCGGCTACACCAACTACATCGCGTTCAACCCGAACGTGAAGCCGTTCGACAACCCCAAGGTCCGCCAGGCCATCGCGTATGCCGTCGACCGCAGCTCCGTCGTCAACGCCGTGGGCGGCTCCTCGCTCGCCGAGTCCGCCACCACCTTCCTGCCGAACCAGAAGGCCTTCGGGTACACCCCGTACGACACCTTCCCGGCGGGCGCCGCCGGCAACGCGGCGAAGGCGAAGGAGCTCCTCAAGGAGGCCGGCTACGCCGACGGTCTGAGCGTCACGCTCACCCACTCCAACGCCAAGGGCGGCCCCAAGGGACCCGAGGTCGCCACCGCCCTCCAGGACGCCCTGAAGAAGGCCGGCATCACCGTCAAGCTCCAGGGCCTCGAAGGCAACGACTACAACGACACCGTCGCCGGCGCCAAGAAGGAGCCCGGCTTCTTCCTGCGCGGCTGGGGCGCCGACTGGCCCTCCGGCGGCCCGTTCCTCGCGCCGATCTTCGACGGCCGCCAGATCGTCCAGGACGGCGCCAACTTCAACACCGGCTTCCTGAACGGCCCCTCCGTCAACAGCGAGATCGACGAGATCAACAAGCTCACCGACCTGAGCGCCGCCGCCCCGCGCTGGGGTGCGCTCGACAAGAAGATCGGCGAGCAGGCCGTGGTCGTGCCGCTGTTCCACCCCGTCTACAAGCGGCTCGTCGGCAAGGACGTCAAGAACGTCGTCATCAGCGACTGGACCGGCGTGCTCGACATCGCGCAGGTAGCGGTCAAGTAGCCATGTCCGAAGCCCTGTTGACCACCGGGGTGGGCGTCGCGGCGCCCGCCCCCGGCGGCCGTCTCTTCTGGCGGCGGCTGCGCGCCCAGCGCGCGGTCACCGCCGCGGCGGCCCTCTTCGCCCTGCTCGTCCTCGTCGCGCTCGCCGCACCCCTGCTCACCGCACTCGAAGGCCAGGACCCCAACGCCTACCACCCCGCCCTCGTCGACTCGGCGAGCGGCGGCGTCCCCATCGGCCCGTTCGGCGGCGTCAGCGGCGCGCACTGGCTCGGCGTCGAACCGCAGACCGGCCGCGACCTTTTCGCCCGCATCGTCTACGGGGCCCGCGTCTCGCTCGGTGTCGCCTTCGTGGCCACCCTCATCCAGGTCGCGCTCGGCGTCGGACTCGGCCTGGTCGCCGCGCTCGGTGGCAGCTGGGCCGACCAGATCGTCAGCCGCGTCACCGACGTCGCGGCCGCCCTGCCCATGCTGGTCATCACCCTCGGCCTGCTCGCCGTGGCGCCCGCCTCCATCCCGCGCCCCGTCCTGATCACCCTGATCATCGCCGGGCTCGGCTGGTTCGGCACCTCCAAGATCGTGCGGGCCGGCGCCCTGGCGCTCAAGACCCTCGACCACGTCTCGGCGGCCCGGCTCAGCGGCTGGGGCACCTGGGCGATCGCCCGCCGCGAGCTGCTCCCCGCGCTCGCCGCACCCGTGATCACGTACGCGGTGCTGCTCGTCCCCGGCAACGTGGTGGCCGAGGCGGCTCTGTCCTTCCTCGGCGTCGGCATCAAGCCGCCCACCCCGTCGTGGGGCCAGATGCTCACCGACGCCAACACCTGGTACCAGGCGGCGCCGACCTACCTGCTCCTGCCGGCCGGCCTGCTCTTCGTCACCGTCCTCTCCCTGACGGTGATCGGCGAGGGAGTGCGCACGGCCCTCGACCCGCGAGCGGCGTCCCGCCTGCGTGTCGGCACCGCCAAGTCGGCCGAGAAGAAGGTGCGTCGATGAACGCCTCGGGACTCGCGGGCTTCCTTCTGAAACGGATCGCCGGAGCCGTCCTCGTGCTCCTCGCCCTCTCGGTCATCGTGTACGCGGTCTTCTACGTCGCCCCCGGCAACGTCGCACAGATCGTCTGCGGCGAACGCTGCTCCCCGGCACAAGTGGCCCTGGTGCACGACAAGTTGGGGCTCGGCGAACCCTTGTACCTCCAGTACGGCCACTTCATCCAGGGCATCGTCGCGGGCCGCGACTTCTCCACCGGTACGGGCGTGGTGCACTGCTCCGCGCCCTGCCTCGGCCAGTCCTACCGCACCGACGAACAGGTCACCGACCTCATCCTCGGCAAGCTCCCGGTCACCGGCTCGCTGGTGATCGGCGCGTTCGCGCTGTGGCTGCTCATCGGCGTCGGCACGGGGGTGCTCTCGGCCTGGAAACGCGGGGGAGCGGTCGAGCGGCTCCTCACCTGGCTCACCCTCGCAGGCACCTCCACCCCGGTCTTCGTCATCGGACTGCTCCTGATCATCGTGCTCTGCTCCACCCTGCAATGGCTGCCGTTCCCGCAGTACGTGCCGTTCACGGACGACCCCGAGCAGTGGTTCTGGGGGCTGCTCCTGCCGTGGTTCTCGCTCGCCCTGATCGAATCGGCCAAGTACGCGAGGCTTACGCGGAGTTCGATGCTGGAGACGCTCGCCGAGGACCATGTCCGCACCTTCCGGGCGTACGGACTGACCGAACGGGCGATCGTCGGGCGGCACGCCCTGCGCGGCGCCGTCGCCCCGGTCATCGCGCTCAGCGCGCTCGACGCCGGCACCATGTTCGGCAGCGCGGTGCTCACCGAAACGCTCTTCGGCATCCCCGGCATCGGGCGCCAGCTCGTGGAGTCGGTGCGCACGGTCGACCTGCCCGTGGTGGTCGGCGTGGTCCTGACCACCGGCTTCTTCGTGGTGCTCGCCAATGCCGTCGCGGACGTCCTGTACGCGCTGGCCGACCGACGGGTGGTGCTCTCATGACGCCGAACACTGCTGCGACGCCGCTGGTCGAGGTGCGTGACCTCGGCATCTCCTTCGGCGAGGTACGCGCCGTCGACGGCGTCTCCTTCACCCTCCAGCCGGGTGGGGCGCTGGGTGTCGTCGGCGAATCCGGCTCAGGCAAGAGCGCGTCGGCGTACGCGCTGCTCGGCCTCCACCGAGGTACGGGCGCGCAGGTCACCGGCACGGTCCGAGTGGCCGGGGTGGACGTCGGGTCGGCCACCGACGCCGAACTCCGCGCCCTGCGCGGCGGATCGGCGGCGATGGTCTTCCAGGACCCGCTGTCCTCGCTCGACCCGTACTACGCGATCGGGGACCAGATCGCCGAGGTGTACCGGGTACACAAGGGTGGCTCTCGGCGGGCCGCCCGGGCCCGGGCGGTCTCGGTCCTGGACCGCGTCGGCATCCCGGACGCGGCCCGCAGGTCCCGTTCCCGGCCGCACGAGTTCAGCGGCGGGATGCGGCAGCGGGCGCTCATCGCGATGGCGCTGGCGTGTGAGCCGCGTCTGCTGATCGCGGACGAGCCGACTACGGCACTGGACGTGACCGTGCAGGCGCAGATCCTGGACCTCCTGCACGAGCTGCGCCATGAGACGGGCCTCGGACTGCTCCTCGTCACCCATGACGTGGGGGTGGCGGCGGAGAGCGTGGAGGAGGTGCTGGTGATGCGGGCGGGCAGAGAGGTGGAGCGGGGACCGGTCGAGACGGTCCTGACGGCGCCGAGAGAGCTGTACACGAGGGCACTCCTCGCGGCGGTCCCGCAGCTGTCCCCGGCCGGGGCTTCGCCCCGGGCCCCCTTGGCGCCTGAAGGGCGCTCGTCCTCGATCGCCGGACGGGCTGAGAATGCGCATGCCGACCGGCATCGAGTAGTCAGGGGCGCGGGGAACTGCGCGACCAGCCATGCACGGTCCGAGGCCGACCACACTGCCCCGGGGGGTGAACCCGTCATCGAAGCCCTCGGCGTCAGCCGGGCGTTCGGGCGGGGCCGGGCCGCGTTCCGGGCGGTCGACGACGTCACCCTCACCCTCCACCCCGGACAGACCCTCGGCATCGTCGGCGAGAGCGGCAGCGGCAAGACCACTCTGGGCCGCATGCTGGTGGGCCTCCTGGAGCCGACCGCCGGGCACGTCACCCGGACCGGCTCCGTGCAGATGGTCTTCCAGGATCCTGTGGCCTCCCTCAACCCCCGCCGCTCGATCGGTGAATCCGTCGCCGACCCCCTGCGCGCCGCCGGCGAACGCGACCAGGCCCGCATCCGCAGCCGAGTCGCCGAACTCCTCACCCGTGTGGGGCTCGATCCGGACCGCCACGACAGCTACCCGCACGAGTTCAGCGGCGGCCAGCGCCAGCGCGTCGGCATCGCGCGGGCCCTCGCCGCCGAGCCCCGGCTCATCGTCTGCGACGAACCCGTGTCGGCGCTCGACGTCACGACCCAGGCCCACGTCATAAGCCTCCTCGCGGAGTTGCAGCGCGAACTGGGCCTCGCTCTGGTCTTCGTCGCGCACGACCTCGCCGTCGTACGGCAGGTCAGCCACCGCGTCGCCGTGATGCGCCGGGGCCGGATCGTGGAGGAGGGGGAGGTGGGCGTGGTGTACGGGGCGCCCAAGGACCCGTACACCCGGCAGCTGCTCGCCGCCGTACCCTCCCTCGACCCCGCACAGGCCGCCGCCCGCCGCGCTGCCCGGCGCGCGCCCCTGCGCGAGGGGCTGCCCGTGGCGTAGCTCAGAGTGACAGACGCGACCCGTAGCGCCACTGAACGCCACCGGGTCGGGAAAGTTACGTGCATTCACCCCTTCTGGTGGCGCGATGGACAACCGTCCGTCGCGCCATCGGCATATCCGCTTACGTTCTTCCCGCTGCGAGTCGCCGTTGCCAACGGTGGCCGCCCACAAGGGAGATCGGGGGTGCGCACATGCGGATCGGACTGCTCACGGACGGCGGATATCCGTACACGACCGGCGAGTCGGGACTGTGGTGCGACCGGCTCGTGCGCGGGCTCGCGCGGCACGAGTTCGACATATTCGCGCTGAGCCGGAGCCGTGCACAGGAAGCGCGCGGCCTGATCGCGCTGCCGCCCCAGGTGCGCAAGGTGCGGACCGCCCCACTGTGGTCCGCGCCGGACTCCCGCACGGACCGCAGACGGGCCGAGCGTGCCTACGGCCGCCGCGAACGCCGCGCGTTCGCCGCCCACTTCGGATTCCTCGCCACCGCCCTGTGCGCCGAAGGCATGGGGGAGGCCGAGGGCAACCAGGGCGTCGACGGCTCCGACGCCGCCGCGAGCCCCGCCACCGCCGGCGCCTTCGCCGAGGGGCTCTACGGACTCGCCGAACTCGCCCGCGAGCACGGCGAACACGGCGGGCTCGGCGCCGAACTGCGTTCCGAGTCGGCCGTCCGCATCCTGGAGGCCGCCTGCCGCGCGCCCGGCGCGAACCGGGCTGTACGCGCCGCCCGCGTCCCCGACCACCTCGCCTTCGCCGCCTTTCTGGAGCGCGCCCTGCGCCCGCTGTCGCTCGACTGGTACGGCGACGACGCCCTCGGCTCGGTCGACCTCAGCCACGCCGCGTCCGGCGGCCCGGCGGCGCTGCCCGGCCTCCTGGCCAAACGCTTCTGCGGAGTCCCGCTCCTGGTCACGGAGTACGGCGTGCAGCTGCGGGCCCAGTACCTCGCCAGTGCTCAACTCTCGGCGCCCGTAAGGGCGTTGCAGGCGGGATTCCAGCGCCGCCTCGCCGCCGAGGTGTATGCGCGGGCCGAGCTGATCACCCCGGGCAACACCCACGCCCGGCGCTGGCAGGAGCGCTGCGGAGCCGACCGCGCCAAGCTGCGGACCGTCTACCCCGGTATGGCGGCGGACCGGTTCCACGCGGTGGGCGAGGGCGCGTACGGCGGAGACCCGCACACCCTGGTGTGGGTCGGCCGGATCGAGCCCGCCAAGGACCTCATCGCTCTGCTGCACGCGTTCGCCGAGGTCCGCAAGGCCGAGCCCGACGCCCGTCTGCGGCTCTTCTCGGTGCCCGCGCGGGAGGCCGGGGCCGCCGCCTACCTCACCCACTGCCGCGCGCTCGCCGCCCAGCTCTTCCCCGACGAGGCCGCCGACGCGCACGCGGTCGGCGACAACCCCGTGTCGTTCGAGGAGATCGGCGGCCCCGAGGCGCCCGAACTCGCCGACGCGTACGCCGCGGGAAGCGTCGTCGTCCTGTCCAGCGTCGTCGAAGGCTTCCCGCTCAGCCTCGTCGAGGCGATGTTCTGCGGCCGGGCCACCGTCTCCACCGACACCGGCGCCGTCGTCGAAGTCATCGGCGGCACGGGCCTCGTCGTGCCCCCGCGCAACCCGCGCGCCCTCGCCGACGCCTGCCTCGCGCTGTTGCGCGACCCCGAACGCCGCGCGCGCCTCGGCGCCGCCGCCCGGGCCCGCGCGCTCGAACTGTTCACCGTCGAGCAGAACCTCGCGGCATTTCGCGGCATTTACCTCCAGCTCATGTCCCACAACCCGGTCCACCGCGAAAGCGCCCGCGAGGCCGCCGCACCGCAGCCCTTCGCGCACCCGGCCGAGGCCCATGTCCCCGGACGCTGGGCGGCCCCGACCGCGGCCCGCGGCCCCGCCGCACCTGCCGGCCCCGCTCCCGGCCGGCCGGTCCGGCCCCTCGGCGTCCTCATGCAGGAACGTCTCGACGCCGCGGCGGAAGGGGCGGGCGCGTGAGCGACATCCCCTCGGCCCCCGCCACCGGCACCGCCTGGGACAGCCCCTCGCGGGACGCCCGCGCTACCGCGGAGGAGACCCGCGCGGTCTCGCAGGATGCCCGCGCCGCCTCGGCCACCCCGAGCGGCACAGGGCGCGGCGCCCCCGCACGGCGCGGCCCCGCCGATCCGGTCAAGGCGCTGATGCACCGCCATCGCGAACTCTGCGAGCGGGCCGTCGACCCGCTGGAGATCGCGGCGGGCCTCGAAGCGCACGGCGTGACCGACCGCACCGCCGCCCGGTTCCGCCACCGCGACGTCTTCTCGCTCGCCGAAGAGCTCTACGCCCGAGTCCCGCGCGACACCGAAACGGCCCTGCCCGCAAGGGAGTCGCCGGCACCGCCCGTCGGGTGGGCGCTGTGGGCGCTGCTGCCCGGGGCCGTCGGCGTCCTCGCCGTCACGGGTGCCGAAGCCGCCCCCGCGGGGATCGGCGTGGCGATCGGCGCCGTCGGGGCCGTGGCCTTCGTCGCGGCCCTCACCCTGGCGCTGCGCCGCGCCCCCCTGCGCGCCGCTCCCCGCGCCGGGCTCGCCGTCCGGCTCTGCGCCGGCTGGCTGACGGCATACGCGATCGGCGGCGACGGACTGCTCGCCGACGCGGTGCGGGGCGGGCCCGACGGGAGCTGGCCGCTGAACCCGGCGGCGGCCACCGGCCTCGCGCTGGCCGTCGCCCCCGGAATCTGGTGTGCGCACCTCTTCTCCGTACGGACCCGGCGCAAGCTCGCGTCGAGCCGCGGCCTCGCCGAGTTCTCCGGACGGTCGAGACCGCTGCTCCTGGCGGTGGCCGCGTTGTTCGCCGTCGCACTAGCCGTCTGCCTGACGGGCAGTCAACTGGCGTACGGAGCAGCGTCGGTGGCTGGAACGGCAGCGCTCGGCATACTGCTCTGGCTGGCCCGGCTGCTCGCCGCGCACGGGTTCGCCCGCGCCGCGGCCAAGGTGCTCGCCGCCGCCGCGGGGGCCGAACTCCTCGCCCTGTGCTGCGTGTTCGCCGGGCGGCTGCCCGGTCTCTCCCTCGTCGGCCGGCCCGTCGCGACCGCCGTCCAGAACTGGGGCGCCGGCGCGCTGCCCGCCGCCGTGTGCGGCGCGGCCGCCCTCGCCCTGCTCGTCCGGGCCACCGCGGTACTCGCCCGCGCCTCGGCCCACTGTGACCAGTGAGGCGCCCGTCGACCGACGCGCCCACCCCACCGAAGCGCCGAACCCGCCTGACCGCGTCACGGAGCAGGCGACAAGGCATTGAAGGAGAACGACACATGACCGCCCTGCCACCGGCCTCCCGCCGCACGCACGGAAGGACCGCGCGATGAGGGTGCTGCTGCTCGGAGCCAACGGATACCTCGGCCGGTTCGTCGCCGACCGCCTGCTCGCCGACCCCGCCGTCCAGCTCACCGCCCTCGGGCGCGGCGACGACGCCGACGTACGGTTCGACCTCGCCACCGGCAGCCCGGGAGCCCTCACCCGCTTCCTGGACGCCGTCCACCCCGGGGTCGTCGTCAACTGCGCCGGAGCGATCCGCGGCGGCGCCCGCGAACTGACCCGGCACAACACCGTCGCTGTCGCCACGGTCTGCGAGGCCCTGCGCCGCAGCGGCTGCGGCGCCCGCCTCGTGCAGATCGGCTGCGCGTCCGAGTACGGTCCCTCGCAGCCCGGCTCATCCACCGCCGAGGACGCGGTGCCGCGCCCCGGCGGACCGTACGGCGTCTCCAAGCTCGCCGCGACCGAACTCGTCCTCGGCTCCGGGCTCGACGCGATCGTGCTGCGCGTCTTCTCGCCCGTCGGACCCGGCACCCCCGCCGGCTCCCCGCTCGGCCGGCTCGCCGAGGCGATGCGCCGCGCCATGCAGGCCGGCGACGGCGAGCTGAAGCTCGGCGGACTCGGCGTCCAGCGGGACTTCGTGGACGTACGCGATGTGGCGCGGGCCGTTCACGCCGCCTCGCTCTCCGCCGCCCAGGGCGTGGTCAACATCGGCACCGGACGCTCGGTGAAGCTCCGCGACGCCGCCGCCGTCCTCGCCAGGGTCGCCGGCTACGGGGGCGCCCTGCACGAACTGGACGGTCCGCCCGCCATGCGGCCCGGCCTCATCGGATCCCCGCGCTCCGGCGAGGCCGCCCTCGACCACCTCGCCGCGCCCTCGCCGTACCCCGACGGTTGCGGCAGCTGGCAGCAGGCCGATGTGCGCACCGCCCGCGACCGGCTCGGCTGGCGGCCCCGGATCAATCTGGAGGAGTCCCTCGCCGACATCTGGATGGAGGCGGCATGCCGCATCTGACCCGGACCGCCAGGCAACGCGCCGCCACCGGCGCCGACCGGCTCGGCCTCGGCGTCCCCGGCTACGCCCATCCGCTCGTCGCCCCCGTCGAATGGGCCGAACTCACCCGCCCGGGAACGCCGTTGCACTGGGCCGTGCTCAACGTGGCCGGCGGCGCCCCCGGCGGCCCCGGCAGCCGGCCCGACCCGCACTGCCTCGAAGCCGCGGGCAAGCTCCGCAACGCCGGGATCCGGGTGCTCGGCCACCTCGACGCGGCGTACGGCACCCGGACCTTCGGCGAGCAGATCGCCGAGGCCCAGCGCTACCTCGACTGGTACCGGGTCGACGGCTTCTACCTGGACCGCTGTCCCACAGAGCGAGACGGCCTTCTCGACATGCGGCGCACCACGGAGACCCTGCGGGCCATGCGCGCCGACGCGCACCTGGTCTTCGGGCACGGCACGCATCCCTGCCCCGGCTATGCCGACCTCGCCGACCAGCTGGTCACCTTCTGCGGCCCCTGGAGCGAATACCGCTGGTGGCAGGTGGCCGAATGGACCGCCGACCTGCCGCCTGAGCGCTTCTGCCACCTGGTGCACGGGGTGCCGAGGACCCATCTGGAGGAGGCGCTGCGCATCGCCCGCTGGCAGGGCGCGGGCACGATCTACTTCACCGACCGCCCGGACCGGGCCCCGCGCGGAAAAGGGCGGATCGACCCATTTGAGACACTGCCCGGTTACTGGGACGAAATCGTCTCGCGGATCGGACCCGGTATCTCGGAATGAGGGGGAGCGTGGCAGTGTTACGGAGAGAACAACCGTACTGACATACCGACCGACGGAGTTTCCGTGTCGCTGCCACCCCTGGTCGAGCCAGCAGCTGAGCTCACCGTAGACGAGGTCCGCAGGTATTCGCGTCACCTGATCATCCCCGACGTCGGGATGGACGGGCAGAAGCGGCTGAAGAACGCGAAGGTGCTCGCCGTGGGCGCCGGCGGTCTCGGCTCCCCGGCCCTGATGTACCTGGCCGCCGCCGGTGTCGGCACGCTCGGCATCGTGGAGTTCGACGAGGTCGACGAGTCGAACCTCCAGCGCCAGATCATCCACAGCCAGGCCGACATCGGCCGCTCCAAGGCGCAGTCCGCGCGTGACTCCGTCCTCGGCATCAACCCGTACGTGAACGTGGTCCTGCACGAAGAGCGGCTCGAAGCCGAGAACGTGATGGACATCTTCAGCCAGTACGACCTGATCGTCGACGGCACGGACAACTTCGCGACCCGCTACCTGGTCAACGACGCGTGCGTACTGCTCAACAAGCCCTACGTGTGGGGTTCGATCTACCGCTTCGACGGCCAGGCCTCGGTCTTCTGGTCCGAGCACGGCCCCTGCTACCGCTGCCTCTACCCGGAGCCCCCGCCGCCGGGCATGGTCCCCAGCTGCGCCGAGGGCGGCGTGCTCGGCGTGCTCTGCGCGTCGATCGGTTCCATCCAGGTCAACGAGGCCATCAAGCTCCTCGCGGGCATCGGCGAGCCGCTGGTCGGCCGCCTGATGATCTACGACGCCCTGGAGATGCAGTACCGCCAGGTGAAGGTCCGCAAGGACCCGGACTGCGCGGTCTGCGGCGAGAACCCGACCGTCACCGAGCTCATCGACTACGAGGCCTTCTGCGGCGTCGTCTCCGAGGAGGCCCAGGAAGCGGCCATGGGCTCGACGATCACTCCCCGGCAGCTCAAGGAGTGGATCGACGCGGACGAGAAGATCGAGATCATCGACGTCCGCGAGCCCAACGAGTACGAGATCGTCTCGATCCCGGGCGCCAAGCTGATCCCGAAGAACGAGTTCCTGATGGGCTCGGCCCTCGAATCACTGCCCCAGGACAAGCGCATCGTCCTGCACTGCAAGACGGGCGTCCGCTCGGCGGAGGTCCTCGCGGTCCTCAAGTCCGCGGGCTTCGCCGACGCGGTCCACGTGGGCGGCGGCGTGATCGGCTGGGTCAACCAGATCGAGCCGGAGAAGCCGATTTACTGAGCGCGCGGGGTACGTCGACCGCGGGCCGTCGTGGGCCGTTCACGCAGCTCCCCGCGCCCCTGCAAGCACACCCGTAGGGGGCCGGCCGCACTCACCAGTGGGGCAGGCCCCCTACGGGCTGTTCGGGCGCGCGGGGAACCGCGCGGCCGGCCACAGCCGGCCCGCAGTCGAAGAACAAGCCTTCACTGGCACACCGCCCCGGCCGACGGCGCCTTCCCCTCCAGCAGATACGCGTTCACCGCGTTCTGCACGCACTTGTTGCCACTGTCGTACGCCCCGTGGCCCTGGCCCTTGTACGTGAGTTCCACGCCGACCCCCGGGCCGAGCTTGTCCACCATGTTCTTGGCGCCCTCGTACGGCGTCGCCGGGTCGCCGGTGTTGCCGACGACCACGATGGGCGGTGCGCCCGGCGCGCTCACGTCGGGCGTGGTCCACTGGCCGGCGACCGGCCACTCGGAGCAGCCGAGCAGGCCCCAGGCCATGAAGTCGCCGAAGACGGGCGACGCCCTGCGGAACTCCGGCACCTTCGCCTTCGCCTGGTCCACCGTGTAACGCTGTGTGAAATCAACGCAGTTGATGGCCGCGTTGGCTGCCTGGATGTTGCTGTACGAGCCGTCCTTGGCGCGCCCGTTCATGGAGTCCGACAGAACGAGGAGCAGCGCGCCGTCGCCGCCCTCCGCGTCGTCCACGCCCTGTTCGAGCAGTTGCCAGTACTCCTTGGAGTACAGGGCCTGCGCGATGCCGTTGGTGGCCTGGGTCTGGGTGAGCTGCCGGCCGCTGCTGCCCGCCGGGATGGGCTTCTTGCCGAGCTGGGCGAGGAGTTTGACGATGACGTCCTCGACCTCCTTGACGTTGGAACCGCGCAGCAGACACCGGTCGCCGCGGTTCACACAGTCCTGGGCGAAGTTGTCGAGGGCGAGCTGGAAGCCCTTGGCCTGGCCGAGCGCGCCCTGCTCGACGTCGTTGGTGGGGTCGACGACACCGTCGAAGACGGCCCGCCCCACGTTCTTGGGGAACAGATGCGCGTAGACGCCGCCGAGTTCGGTGCCGTACGAGATGCCCATGTAATGGAGCTTCCGGTCGCCGAGCACCTGGCGCATCAGGTCCATGTCGCGGGCCGCGTTGGTGGTGCCGACGTGGGGGAGTACCGTGCCGGAGTTGTCCTTGCAGGCCGTCGCGAACGACTTGAGGGTCTCGACGTACGACGCCTCCTGGGCAGGCGTGTCGGGGGTGGCGTCCTGGGCGAAGTAGGTGTCGAGCTGGGAGTCGTTCTCGCAGCGCACCGGCGCGCTCGCGCCGACGCCGCGCGGGTCGAAGCTCACCAGGTCGTAGCGGGCCCGCAGCCCCTTGTAGTCGGTCGCGGCGGCGGGCAGCGTCGTCACTCCCGAGCCGCCGGGGCCGCCGAAGTTGAAGACGAGCGAGCCGATGCGGTGGGCCTGGTCGGTGGCCTCGGCGCGGATGAGTGCCAGGTCGATGGTGCCGGCCTTGGGGTTGGCGTAGTCGAGCGGCACCTTCATGGTGGCGCACTTCCACTGACCACCACCGGGCGGCGCGGAGGGGGACGATCCCGTGCCCTCCGCCGCGGTGGGTGCCGCGCACGGCTTCCAGCTCAGCTTCTGCGTGGCGAGCTTGGCCGGGTCGCCGGCGGTGGAGCTGAGCCCGTTGTCGTCCTTGTCGCCGCTGGAACAGCCGGCGGCGAGCAGGAGGGCGGCGGCGCCGAACGCGGTCGCGCGCGTCCGCTTGCGGGGGGCACGGTGGTGTTCCATCCCCCCATCCTGCGGCGCGGGCAACGGGCGTGCGCGAGCGGGGCGCCATGCGGGTGGCACCCCCGGCCCGTGCGGCTATCCCTCCGTGACCTTGAGCGCGGCGGCGAGCCCCGTCGCCACGCACGCCGCGATGCCGACGCCTTCGTACGCGGCGCCGCACACGGCGAGGCCGGGGAGCCGGGCGATGTCCTCGCGGACGCGGGCCATGCGCTCGGCGTGGCCCACCGTGTACTGGGGCAGGCCGCGCTCCCAGCGGGTGACACGGGCCGCGACCGGCTCGCCGATCGGACCGACGGCGTGGTGCAGATCGTTGAGGGCGGCGCGTACGAGATGCCGGTCGGGGCGCTCCAGGAGGTGCTCCTCGCCCGCCCGGCCCACCGAGGCGCGCAGGATGAAGTGGCCGGGGGCCGCCGCGGCCTGCCACCCCCATTTGTTGGACAGGAAGGTGGCGGCCTTCACGGTGTGGCCGTCGACGGGCGGCACGAGGAAGCCGTTGCCGGCGGCCGGCCCGGCAAGCCCGGCCCGTTCCCGCGCGAAGCCCATCGTCACCACGGCCGTGCTGGCGTACGGGATCGCCGAGAGCCCGAGGTGGGCGTCGGGCGCGTACGGGCGGAGCAGGGTGGCCGCCGCGAAGGCGGGCACCGCGAGGATCACCGCGTCGGCGCTCAGCAGCAGCGGACCGTCGGCGGTCGTGGCCTGGACCCGCCAGTTCCCGGACGGGGTGCGTTCGAGGGCGCGTACGGTCGTGCCGGTCAGGACGCGGGCCCCGCTCGCCTCGGCGACCGCGAGCGGCAGCCGCCCGGTGCCGCCCTCGATGCCGCGCACGAAGGAACCCCGGGGGCGCGGCCGGCCGCGCAGGGCCGCGAGGAGCGGCTCGCCGCGCTCGGCGATCCTGGCCACGCCCGGCATCGCCGAGCGCAGCGAAAGACGGTCGGTCCTGCCCGCGTACACGCCGCCCAGCAGCGGTTCCACCAGGCGGTCCACCGCTTCCCGGCCGATCCGGCCGGTCAGGTAGTCGCAGACGGCGATGTCCTCGGTGAGGGGGACGGCCGGCTGCTCCGGCTCCGCGCGCAGCCGCGCGAGTCCCTCGTCCGACAGGAGGCCGGTGCCGGCGAGGGCCGCCGGGTCGGAGGGAATGCCGAGCACATGGCCGGCGGGCATCGCGCGCAGCGCGCCCCGCGTCCACACGGTGACCGGCGCGGGAGCCGGCTCGGCGAGGGCGGGGCCGAGGCCGACCGCCGTGGCGAGGTCGACGGCCTCGGGGCGCAGCGCCATCACGGACTCGGCGCCCTCGTCGACGGGCACCCCGGCGAGCGTGCCGGTGCGGAGCTTGCCGCCGATGCGCGCCTCGCTCTCCAGGACGGTGACGTCGGCGCGGCCGCGCAGCTGCCAGGCGGCGGCGAGGCCGCTGATGCCACCGCCGATGACGATGACCGATCGCGTCGATCTCATGGAACCAGCTCTCGGAGGTCGTCCTGATGGGGGAAGGCACCGGGCTCGTAGGCACACCACGGGTCGGCGGCGAGTACGTCACCGGTCAGGCCGTACGCCCGTGAACGGGAGCCGCCGCACACGGTGTTGAACTCGCAGCGTCCGCATTTCCCGCGCAGCAGAGCGGGGTCGCGGAGCGTGGTGAAGAGAGCCGAGCCGCGGTAGATCTCGGCCAGCGGATGGTGCTTCACATTGCCCGCGCTGACGGGCAGGAACCCGCTGGGGTGGACCTCGCCGGTGTGTGACACGAAGACGAAGCCGCGGCCCGACGACACATCCATCGGCGGCCTGCGCACCGCACGCCGCGCACCCTCGAAGAAGCCCAACTCCTGCGCGCGGACGGAGAGTTGGCCATAGAGGGGGCCGAGTTCGGGCTGCTCGCCGTGGCGGGCCAGGACCGCGCGCTGGAGGGCGACGCGCCGGAAGTGGTGGCCTTCGGTCGTCTTCGTGGCGATGACAGAGCCGCAGTCGTACAGGAAGTGCAGCACGTCCTCGATCCCGTGCGGGGTCAGCGCCGCCAGGTCCGCGCCGCGCCCGGTCGGCACCAGGACGAAGCCGGACCAGAGCATGGCGCCCTCGCGCCTGACCAGGGCCGCGATGTCGGCGAGGTCGGGCAGGGAGGCGCGGGTGACGGTGGTGTTGATCTGCACCTTGAGACCGAGCTCGCGGGCGGCCCGCCAGCCGTCCAGGGTCCAGTCGAAGACACCGTCGACGCCCCGGAAGGCGTCGTGCCGCTCGGCGGTCGACCCGTCGAGCGAGAGGGAGAGCGCCACCGCGCCCGCGTCCCGCACCGCCGTCAGGTTGGCGCGGGTCAGCGTCGGCGTGCCGGACGGCGACACCGCGACGCGCAACCCCAGTGAAGTTCCGTACGCCACCAGGTCGTTGAGGTCGGGGCGTTGGAAGGGGTCGCCGCCGGTGATGACGAACAGCGGGCTCGGCTTGCCGAACGCGGCGATCTGGTCCATCAGGCGCCGGGCGTCCACCGCGTCGAGCTCGCCCGGATCGCGGTCCGGCCGCGCCTCGGCCCGGCAGTGCAGACAGGCCAGGGGGCAGGCGCGGGTGGCTTCCCAGATCACGATGAAGGGCCGCTCCGCCAGGGCGTGCCGCGGCCTGCGCACGAGGGTTCGCCGCTCGCTCATCGGACCTTCTCCCAGCCGCGCCGGTCCGCCCGGCCGGCCGTCAGCTTCGGATCGCGGCGCCGGTAGACGACGTACGGGCGGAACAGGTACTGCACCGGCGCGCTGAAGACGTGCACGAGCCGCGAGTACGGGACCAGCGCGAACAGGGCGAAGCCGAACAGGATGTGCAGCTGGAAGGCGAGCGGCGCCGCGCCCATCAGGTGGTAGTCCGGCTGGAAGGTGAAGAGGGAGCGGAACCAGATCGAGATGCCCTCGCGGTAGTTGTAACCCCCGGTCGCACCGGTCGAGTTGAGGATGGTCGCCGTCAGGCCGAGCACCATCGCGCCGAGCAGGAACGTGTACATCAGGTGGTCGCTGCGCAGGGTCGCCCGGCGCACCGCGGGGACTCTCAGGCGGCGGTACACGAGGAGGCCGATGCCGGCTGCCGCGGCGACGCCCGCGACCGCGCCGGTCGTCACGGCGAGCAGGTGGTAGGTGTGGTCGCTCACCCCGACCGCGTCGGTCCAGCTCTGCGGGATCACCAGGCCCACCACATGGCCGAGGACGACGAACGCCATCCCGAAGTGGAAGAGCGGCGATCCGATGCGCAGCAGCCGCGCCTCGTGGACCTGGCTGGAGTGGGTGGTCCAGCCGAACCGGTCGTAGCGGGCCCGCCACAGGACGCCCGCGATCAGCAGCGCGATCGACACATAGGGCAGCACGCCCCACAGGAGCAGATCCATCAGGATGCCTTCCTCTCGGGGAAACCGGGCCAGGGGAGGGCGACGCCGGACGCGAAGGGTGGGGCGGTGCGGGCCGGCGGTTCGGTGTCGGATCCGAGCGGTTCGGGCCCGGGCCCCAGCGGTTCGAGGCCGGATCCGAACGGTTCGGCGCCGGGGACGAGTGGCTCGGCACCGGGCCCCAGCGGTTCGAGGCCGACGCTTTCCCGGGGCGGGCCCGCCTTGGCCAGCGCCTTCGCCTCGGCCTTCGTGGTGGGCGATGCGCCGGGCAGGGTCGCGCAGACCGCTTCGAGCACATCGGCGTACGGGGTGCAGAACTCGGTGAGGGCGAGCCGCAGCAGTTCGAGGCCCGCCCGGTGCTCCTGGAGCAGTAGCGTGCCGGACTCCTCGTGACGGCCGGCGAATTCGAGCGCGGCGGGCAGGAAGTCGGGCAGCTCCTCGTGGCTGAACTCCAGGCCGTGGTCGCGGTAGATCCGCTTGAGTCGCACGAGCGAGAGACCCCGGCGCCGGGTGTCGCCGTCGGTCCACCACGTCAGATACAGACAGCGCCGGTTACGGGTGTCGAAGGTGGAGGTGTAGTGCGCGGCCAGGTCCATCGGGTCGGTGGCCGCCGCCGTGTCCACGAAGGCCTGGAGCCGCTCGGCCGCCGACCCCGGGCTTTCGTACAACGCCTCGCGCAGCAGAGGGAGTTGAGAGAAGAACATGTCGTCGGGGTAGCGCAGGCAGCGCGCCGCGACCAGACGCAGGACGGCTGAGCTCTCGGGGTTCATGCGATTCTCCGGGTGGGGGAGAGGTTCAACAGGACGCGGTCCCTGGTGACGTCACCAACGGGACAGGTGGCGTCGAGCGGGTGGGCCTCGGCGAGGGCGCCGGCGTCGGCGCGGGCCGCGCTGGGCACCACGTACCGGTCCTCGTACTTGGCGATCGCGAGGAGCCGGAACAGGTCCTCCATCTCGGTGCCGGTGAGCCCGACGGCGGCGGCGATGGACTCGTCGCGGGCCTCACCGAGATTGACGCGGCGCATGTAGGCGCGCATCGCGGCCATCCGGCGCAGCACCGCCTCCACGGGGTAGGTGTCGCCGGCGGTGAGCAGCTCGGCCAGGTACTCCACCGGGATCCGCATGGCGTCGATCGCGCCGAACAGGTTCCCCGCGTCCTCGCCGTCGTGGCCGCTCGCGGCGACCGCCTCGACGACCGGGGAGAGCGGTGGCACGTACCAGACCATCGGCATCGTGCGGTACTCCGGATGGAGCGGCAGCGCGACCTGGTAGGTGGCGATCAGGTCGTACACCGGGGAGCGGCGGGCCGCCTCGATCCACTCGTGGGCGATGCCCGAGGCCCGCGCGGCGGCGGCGACCGCCGGATCGTTCGGGTCGAGGAAGCACTCCAACTGACTTGGGTAGAGGTCGTGTTCGTCCTCGACGGCCGTGGCCTCGGCCACCTTGTCGGCGTCGTACAGCATCACGCCGAGGTAGCGCATCCGCCCGACGCAGGTCTCCGCACAGACGGTCGGCAGTCCCGCCTCGATGCGCGGGAAGCAGAACGTGCATTTCTCGGCCTTGCCGGTGGAGTGGTTGAAGTACACCTTCTTGTACGGGCAGCCCGTCACACACATCCGCCAGCCGCGGCACTGGTCCTGGTCGGCGAGGACGATGCCGTCCTCCTCGCGCTTGTACATCGCGCCCGACGGGCACGACGAGACGCACGCCGGGTTGAGGCAGTGCTCGCACACCCGCGGCAGATAGAACATGAAGCTCTGCTCGAACTCGAATCTGATCTTCTCGCCGACCTCCTCGCGAATCTTCTCCACGATGGGGTCGAGCGGGGCGTTCTGCGGTGCGCCGCCCAGATTGTCGTCCCAGTTGGGGCCCCACTCGATCGTGTCGATGGGCTCACCGGTGAGGCTGGAGACGGGCCGCGCGACCGGCAGGTCGTTGCCCGCGGGGGCGTCGATCAGGTTCTTGTACTCGTACGTCCACGGCTGGTAGTAGTCGTCGATTCCGGGGAGTTCGGGGTTGGCGAAGATGTTCCCGAGCCGCTTGAGGCGGCTGCCCGCGCGCAGGCGCAGCTTGCCGGAGCGGGTGCGCTCCCAGCCACCCTTCCATTTCTCCTGGTCCTCCCAGCGGCGCGGATAGCCCTGCCCGGGGAGGGTCTCGACGTTGTTGAACCAGACGTACTCGGTGCCCTGCCGGTTGGTCCACGTCTGCTTGCAGGTGACCGAGCAGGTGTGGCAGCCGATGCACTTGTCGAGGTTCATGACCATCGCGATCTGTGCCATCACGCGCATCAGTACTGGACCTCCTGGTCGCGGCGGCGGATGACGGTGACCTCGTCACGCTGGTTGCCGGTCGGGCCGAGATAGTTGAACGCCCACGTCAACTGGGCGTAGCCACCCACGAGATGGGTGGGTTTGAGCATGATCCGGGTGAGCGAGTTGTGGATGCCGCCGCGCTTGCCGGTCTTCTCCGTCTTCGGCACGCCCACCGTGCGTTCCTGCGCGTGGTTCATGTAGACGGTGCCGGCGGGCATCTTGTGCGAGACGATCGCGCGGGCGGTGACCACGCCGTTGCGGTTGACCGCCTCGATCCAGTCGTTGTCGCGCACGCCGATCGCGTCGGCGTCCTGCGGGGACATCCAGATGGTCTGGCCGCCGCGCCCGAGCGTCATCATGTAGAGGTTGTCCTGGTACTGGCTGTGGATCGCCCACTTGTTGTGCGGAGTGAGATAGCGGACCGCGACCTGCTTGCCGTCGGTCGAGCCGACCTCGGGCTCTCCGTACAGGCGGTGCATGTCGAGCGGCGGCTTGTAGACGGGCAGCGCCTCGCCGACCTCGTGGATCCAGTCGTGGTCCAGGAAGAAGTGCTGACGTCCCGTCAAAGTGTGCCAGGGCTTGAGGTGTTCGGTGTTGACGGTGAACGCGGTGTAGCGCCGGCCGCCGGACTCGCTGCCCGACCACTCCGGCGATGTGATCACCGGGACCGGCCGCGCCTGGGTGTCGGCGAACGTGATGCGCTTGCCCTCGGCCTCCGCGGCCAGATGGGCCATGTGCTGCCCGGTCTTCCTCTCCAGCGTCTCGAACCCCTGCGTCGCCAGGCGCCCGTTGGAGGTGCCGGACAGGGAGAGGATTGCCTCGCAGGCGTGCTGGGCGGTGTCCAGGCGCGGCCGCCCCTCGGCGACCCCCGCCCGCACGCGCCCGTTCTTCTCGCCCAGATACGCGACCTCCTCGGCCACGTCGAAGGTGATCGCCTTGGTGGTGACGCCGAGCTTGTCGACGAGCGGGCCGAGCGCGGCGAACTTCTCGCCGACGGCGCCGTAGTCACGCTCGACGACGGTCAGGTTGTACATGGTGCGCCCGGGCACGGGCTCGCACTCGCCCTTCGACCAGTCGAGCGCCGCCCCGCCGGGCTGGGCCATCTCGCCGCCCGGGGTGTCGTGCTGGAGCGCGGTCGAGACCACGTCCTTGCGTACGCCGAGGTGCTCCTTGGCCAGCTCGCCGAAGCGGTCGGCTAGCGCGTGGAAGGCGTCGTAATCGGAGCGGGCCTGCCAGGGCGGGTCCACGGCCGGGGTGAAGGCGTGCAGGAACGGGTGCATGTCGGTCGAGGACAGGTCGTGCTTCTCGTACCAGGTCGCAGCGGGCAGCACGACATCGCTGAGCAGCGTCGTCGACGTCATCCGGAAGTCCATCGCGAGCAGCAGATCGAGTTTGCCCTCGACGTCCTGCGGGTGCCAGGCCACATCGCGCGGGGCGCAACGGGGGCCGTCGTCCGGCAGGTTGGAGTGCGTACCCAGCAGATGCTTCAGGAAGTACTCGTTGCCCTTGGAGCTGGAGCCCAGCAGATTGGCACGCCACACGTTCAGGACGCGCGGCCAGTTGCCCGGTGCGTCCGGGTCCTCACCGGCGAAGCCGAGCCGGCCCGCCTTCAGCTCGTCCACCACGTGCTGGACGGGGTCGTCGGCCTCGCCGAGTTCGAGGGGGTTGCGGTCGAAGGTGGGGTACGACGGCATCCAGCCCATGCGGGCGGACGCGGCCAGGCAGTCGGCGCCGGTCATGCCCTCGAAGCGGCCGTCACCGAGCGGGGAGGCCAGCGCCTCGGTGGGCAGCGTGTCGTAGCGCCATTGGTCGGTGTGGAGGTAGAACCAGCCCGCGCCGATCATGTGGCGGGGCGGACGGGCCCAGTCGGAGGCGCTCGCGAGGGTGGCCCAGCCGGTGACCGGCCGGCACTTCTCCTGCCCGACGTAGTGCCCCCAGCCGCCCCCGTTGCGGCCCTGGCAGCCGGTCAGGGTGAGCAGCGCGAGAAAGGCGCGGTAGATGGTCTCGGAGTGGAACCAGTGGTTGGTGCCGGCCCCCATGAGGATCATGCAGCGGCCCCCCGACTTCTCGGCCGTGTCCGCGAACTCCCGTGCCACCCGCGTCACTTGGGCCGACGGTACGGAGGTGAGGGTCTCCTGCCAGGCGGGGGTGCCCGGCGTCGTGGCGTCCTCGTACGAGGTGGGCCAGACGCCGGGCAGACCCGCGCGGCCCACGCCGTACTGGGCCAGCATCAGGTCGTACACGGTGGTGACGGCACGGCCGTTGATCCGGCGCACCGGGACACCGCGGCGTACGACACCCTCGGCGCCCTCGCCGGTCTCCTCGAAGCGGGGCAGCACCACTTCGGCGCTCTCGCCGCCCTTCTCGTCCAGGAGGGTGAGCCGGGGCACGGTGTCGCCCAGGTCCAGGTTCCACTCGGGCGTGGTACCCCAGCGGTGGCCCAATGTGCCGTTCGGGACGGTCGGTTCACCCGTGGCATCGTCGATGAGCACGGTCTTCCAGCACGCGTTCTCGGAGTCGTCGCCGAGATCGGCCGCCGTGACGAACTTGTGCGGCACGAGCCCCTCCTCGGTCTCTTTGAGGGAGACCAGGAACGGCAGATCCGTATAGGTGCGGACGTAATCCGTGAAGAAAGGCGTCGGCCGCTCCACGAAGAATTCCCGGAGGATCACATGGCCCATCGCGAGGGCGAGTGCGCCGTCCGTCCCCGGGTGCGGATGCATCCACTCGTCGGCGAACTTGGTGTTGTCCGCGTAATCCGGGGAGACGGTGACGACCTTCTGGCCGCGATAGCGCGCCTCGGTCATCCAGTGCGCGTCGGGGGTGCGGGTGACGGGGACGTTGGAGCCCCACATCATCAAATAGGCCGCGTCCCACCAGTCGCCGGACTCCGGGACGTCGGTCTGATCGCCGAAGACCTGCGGGGACGCCACCGGCAGGTCCGCGTACCAGTCGTAGAAGGAGAGCATCGGCGCGCCGATGAGCGAGTGGAAGCGGGCGCCGGCGGCGTGCGAGGCCATCGACATCGCCGGGATGGGGGAGAAGCCCGCGACCCGGTCCGGTCCGTGTTCCTTGATCGTGTGGACGTGGGCGGCCGCGACGATCTCGACGGCCTCCTCCCAACTCGCCCGCACCAGACCGCCCTTGCCGCGCGCCTTCTGGTACCGGCGGCGCCGCTCGGGGTCGCCCTGGATGTCGGCCCAAGCCAGGACCGGGTCGCCGAGGCGCGCCTTGGCCTCGCGGTACATCGTCAGGAGCTCGCCGCGTACGTGCGGGTACCGGACGCGGGTGGGTGAGTAGCTGTACCAGGAGAAGGAGGCGCCGCGGGGGCAGCCGCGCGGCTCGTACTCGGGGCGGTCCGGGCCGACGGAGGGGTAGTCGGTGGCCTGGGTCTCCCAGGTGATGATGCCGTCCTTGACGTACACCTTCCAGCGGCAGGAGCCCGTGCAGTTCACGCCGTGCGTCGAGTACACGACCTTGTCGTGGCTCCAGCGGTCCCGGTAGAAGGATTCCGCCTGCCGGCCGCCGGTGCGGTGCACGGTGCGCAGATCGTCGGAGACCTCGGCGCGGGTGAAGAAGCTGCCCGCACGCACCAGCGCGTCGGCGGCGTCGTGCCCGTGCCGCGCCTGCTGATGCACCTTCTGCTGTGCTTTCTGCTGCGCTTTCTGTTGCAACGGAAACTCCTGTGGCCCGGAGAAAAGAATGTGAGCGGGCTTTCCGGACGGACTGTCGGGAAAAGCGGACGCCTCCGGACGGCCACCAATGACACTACGCCCGGCGTTTCTTGGAACTCGGGGTCTTTGGTCCCACCCGGCGGTGACCTAATTCCGCAAATGTCCCGGGAGCGGCCTGAGAAACTGGATAAAGCGCCGGACGTGGGCGGCGTCCAGTACTTTTGGTCATTTCGCAGAATCGAAAGGCGGGTCGCCGTGGGCGGGAGAGTCGGCGGGGGTCGCGGGGGCGGGAGTGGCGGTGGTGAGAGCGGGGGCGGTGGTCGTGCCGGCGGTCGTCGGCTCGGGGGTCGGAGCCGGTGGCTGCCGAACCAGCACGGGGCGTGGGCGATGCTCGCCGTGCCGTTCCTCGCCGGTACGTTCCTCGGGGAGCCGCGCTGGGTGCACCTGCCGCTCTTCGCGACGTGGCTGCTCGGGTATCTCGCCGTGTACCACGCCCAGCAGTGGCTGCGGCTGACCCGGATCTCCCGGAACCCGCGGGCGCCGCGCCGCCATGTCCGCCCGGCGCTGTGCTTCGGCGCGGCGGCGGCGGTGTGCGGGCTTCCGGTGGCTGCCCTGCACCCGTGGCTGCTGCTCGCTGCGGCGTGCGCGGTGCCGTTCGTCGCGGTCAACTCCCTTTACGCGTACCGCAATCGGGAACGGTCCCTGTGGAACGGGCTCGCGGCGGTGGTGCCGGCCTGCGCGATGCTGCCGGTCGCGCTGCGGCTGGGCGGCGGCATGTGGGCGTCGGGTGTGGCGCCCGCGCTGGCCTGCCTGTTGTACTTCGCGGGGACGGTGCCGTACGTGAAGACGATGATCAGGGAGCGGAACTCGCGGGCGTACTACCGGGGTTCGGTCGCCTACCACTGCGTGGCGCTGGTGGCGGCGGCCCTGCTCGACCCGTGGCTGGCGGTCCCGTTCGCGCTGTACCTGGCGCGGGCGGTGGGGTTGCCGGGGCGGGGGGTGCGGGTGGGGGTTGTGGGGGCGGTGGAGGTGGTGGGGTCGGGGGTGTTGTTGGGGGTGGTGGTGGGGGTGTTTTGAGGGGGAGGTCGATTGTGGGTGGCCGCGGGGTGCACGGGTGCGCGCAGTCCCCCGCGCCCCTGGGGGTCGGTCGTGGTCGTATGTCTGCGGGGGGTTGCGGGTTGCTCGCACAGTTCCCCGCGCCCCTGTAGGGCCCCGGCATCGGCGCGTGCCGGTTCCCTTTGCGATGGGGCTGAGCCGCCGTGCCGTTAGGGGCGCGGGGAACTGCGCGACCAGCCACGTACGGTCTGCAGGCGGGTGATGAGGGGCGTGGGGGACTGCGCGCACCGCGCACCCTCACCGCTCGCGGGGGACCGCCTGGGCCGGGGTTACAGCTGGCCCTTTCTCGTCAAGTAGTTGAAGCACAGCCACCCGGGCAGCACCGGCAGCCAGAAGGTGAGAAGCCGGTACAGGAGCACCGCCGACGTCGCCGTCTCCGCCGTCATGCCGGCGATCGTCAACGCCGTGGACAGCGCCAGCTCGACCGCGCCCACACCGCCTGGCGTCGGCGCCGCCGAGCCGAGCGCGTTGGCCGTCAGGAAGACCACCGCCACACTCGCGTAGCTCAGCGTGTGCTCGCTCCCCGTACCGAAGGCACGGATCGACGCGTCGAGGCACATCACGAACACACCGGTCAGAAGCAGCATGCCGCCGATCCCCGTGACCAGCTTCTGCGGCCGCTGCAACACGTCCAGCATGCGCGGCACCACACCCGCGAACAGCGAGCGGACCCGGCTGACCACGAACTTGCGCAGGAACGGGACCGCCGTCACGACGAGGATCAAGACGGCCGCCGTGAGCAGCCCCGCGATCACCGTGCGGGACGGCGACAGCTCCGAGGTCTGCTCCGTGCCGGTGACGTACCCGAAGATCAGCAGGAGCGAGATGTGCGAGGCGAGCCCGAAGAGCTGCGACGCGCCCACACTCGCCACCGCGAGCCCCGGCCGCACCCCCGCACGCTGCAGGAAGCGCGTGTTGAGGGCGACACCGCCGACCGCCGCCGGCGCCACCAACTTCACGAACGAGCCCGCGACCTGCGCGACGACCGCCCGCCAGAACGGCACCCGCTCCGGTACGAAACCGAGCAGGCTGGCCGCGGCGGCCGGATACGACAACGCCGAGAACAGCGCGGCCGCCGCGACCCAGCCCCACTGGGCGTTCGCGACCAGCTCGCCGAACTTGATGTTGGTGAGCTGGACCAGCAGGAAGTACGCCGCGAAGGCGCCCGCCACGAAGCTGATCAGCGTCTTCACCTTGATGCGTTCAAGACGCACCGGCTCCACCGGGGCCAACGGCCGGATCAGCAGCACCTGATGGCGGATCTGGGTGAGCAGATCGTCCTCGTGCGCCTCGTCGAGGGCCTCGTCGATGGCCACCTTCTCGGCCTTCTTCTCGGCCTTGACCGCCTTGCGGTCGTCCGGAACGGCCGCCTCGGCCTCGGGGTGCGCCGCCGCCTCCTTCGCGGCGGCCGCCTCCGCGGCCTTCGCCTCCCGCGCCGCGTCCGACGCCTCAAGCACCGCCTCGCGCTCGCGCTGCGCCTGCTCACGCCCGAGCCTGCGCAGCGTCGCGCGGGTTGAGCGGCTCAGCGCGATGGGCTGGAGCAGCGGAAGGCTGTCGGCCACGGCGTCCGGGCCGAGCACATCGAGCGCGGAGTCGACCGCCCGCTCGGCGCCGACGCGCAGGCCGAGCGTGGTGAGCAGCTGAGCGACGTCCATCCTGAGCACGATGTCGCCGGCCGCGATCTCCCCGCCGCGCAGATCCGTCACGATCACCCTGCCGGAACGATCCACCAGGATCGCGTCCCCGGCCAGCCTGCGGTGCGCGATCCGCCGCGACTGGAGCGCCTCGACCTGCCGCCACGTCTCGCGCAGCAGATCGTCGGTGATCTCCTTGTCGTCGAGGGAGTCCAGGGAGCGGCCGCCGGTGTGCTCGTACACCAGCATCACGGCGTCCGGGCCGAGTTCGGAGGTGGCGATCAGCTTGGGCGCGTTCGCCCCGGCCGCGATCGCCGCGTACGCGAGCAGCGCCTCCTGCTCCAGGGCCTGCCGCAGCGACTGGATCGAGCGGCGGGTGGTGATGGAGCGCAGCGTCAGGCGGCGCCACACCCGGTAGAAGAAGCCCTGCGCCTGCTGTTCGCGGTCGACGACCGTGACGTCGAGCGCCGGGCCGTCCTCCAGGGTGACGAGATAGCGCCGGCCGCGCTCGCCCTGCTCCATCGAGTCCGGTACGTCCTCGGCGCGCAGCGCGGTCACCGGGTTGAACCCGACGTGGCGCAGGCCCGCGAGGAGGGTCTGCCCGGTGGGCCGCACATTGGGCGAGCCGACCGCGTAGAGGGTGCCGTACGCGACGGTCCAGCCGATCAGGATCGTCACCATGATCGAGAACGGGGTGGTCTGGCCGCCGACCAGGACCGCGAAGGAGTTGAGCAGCAGCACCGCCCACAGCGCCACCCGCCACCGTGGCCTGCGGGCCATGCCGACGGCCGTCATGTAGGCGATGACGGGGGCGAGGTAGCCGTGCACGGGGTCGGTGAGGGTGCCGGACGAGGACTGCTGGGTCAGCGCCTCCGTGATCGAGCCGGGCGCCGACTTGGCGACCCACAGGTCGGTGGCGAGCGCCACACCGTGGGCGAGGACTGCGGCGAGCACACCGTCCGCGATCCGCAGTCCGTCGCGTTTGATCAGCCGTTCGATGGCGAAGGCGACGGGCAGGACCAGGACGGCGATGCTGGAGGCGAGCCCGGCGAGCCGGATCAGGACGTCGGGGGTGCCGGTGGTGCCCTTGGTGATGTCGTCCTCAAGGCCGGACGTGGTGCCGTGCGCGAACGCGGCGATCGCCAGGACGACGGCGATCGCCAGTACGCCGGTGAGCAGCCGGAGCAGGTCGGAGGGGCGGTGCACGCGGGCGGGCAGCAGCGGTTCGTCCACGGAGACGCGCTCGATGGACCCCGAGTCCTCGCAGACCCCGCCTTCGTTGACGCCTTCGCTTTCGCGGACGCCTTCGTCGACGCCTTCGCCGTTGGTCGGCTCGGCCCCGCCGCTGCTCGTGGAGCCCTCCGAGCTCCCGGTGCCATCCGAGCCGCCGGAGCCCGCAGAGCTCCCGGGACCCTCAGAACCCTCCGAGCCCGCAGGGTTCCCAGAGCTATCGGCTTCGCCCGTGCCGACCGACGCTCCGTCGTCGCCCGGGGAGGCCGGATTCTGGGACGCGGCGGCCTGCCGCCCCGCTTCAGGGCTGCTGCTCGCCGCCGCCTCGGGTGGCTGCACGCCCCGCTCCTTCGCCGACTCGTCCGTCTTGTCTCTGTCTCGTATCACCGCTCACCGCCCGCACGATGGTGGCATGTCCAGAGATCCCAGAGGGGCAGCAGGGTGTATTGCCCGGGCGTGCGCAGTGTGACTTGCGCCCCTCCGCCGCGCCGCGACCCCGCTCCCGGACAGGGGCGGGCCCGGGGCGACTGTCGGTGGCGTACGGCAGGATGGGGCGGATGAGCGAGCAGCGGAGGGACCGGGCGGGCGGGCCGTCGCCCGAGCTTCCCGAGTACGCGGAACGAGTGCTCGACGTGGCCGAGCACATTCCGCCCGGCCGGGTGATGACATACGGCGACGTCGCCGAATGGCTCGGCGAGGGCGGGCCGCGCCAGGTCGGCCGGGTCATGTCGCTGTACGGCTCCGCGGTGCCCTGGTGGCGCGTGGTGCGCTCGGACGGCGCGCTGCTGCCCGGCCACGAACTGCGCGCTCTCGACCACTACCGGGACGAGGCCACACCCCTGCGCGAGGCCGGCCGGTCCGCCGACGGGCACCTGCCGCGGCTCGACATGAAGCGGGCCCGCTGGGACGGCCACCACGGCGCGGACCACGGCGACAGCCGCGGCCACGGCGGCGGCGCGGTCGGCGGGCTCGGCGGCGAGGCGGCTCATACCTGACAGCTTGTGGCATCCCGCGCCGCCCCGGGCGGCCGGAGGACCGTACGGATGACTCGCTGCGTCGTGGGCACGGTTCGGCGTACCGTCGAGGGTCCGCGCCGAGCGCGCGGACCCCGCAATCACCATCACGACCAGCACACCCACCAGGACCGGCGATCCACGTGAGCTCCCCTTCCTCCACCGGGCATACGGCGTACCAACAGGTGCGCCGGGCGGCCCCCGGCGCGTACCGGCTGGTGCGCACACCGCCGGACCCGGTGGAGCCCCCTCTCCTTGACGCACCCCAGCGCAGGGTGGTTGACCACCGCGCGGGGCCGCTTCTGGTGCTCGCGGGACCCGGCACGGGCAAGACCACCACCCTGGTCGAGGCGGTCGCCGCCAAGGTGGCGGCCGGCGCCGACCCCGAGCGCATCCTGGTGCTCACCTTCAGCCGCAAGGCCGCCGTGGAGCTGCGCGACCGCATGGCGCTGCGGCTCGGCGCCGGCACGAAGAGCCCCCAGGCCACCACCTTCCACTCGTACTGCTACGCCCTGGTCCGCGCGCACCAGAATGCCGAACTGTTCCGCGAGCCCCTGCGGCTGCTGTCCGGACCCGAACAGGACGTGGCCGTACGCGACCTCCTGGCCGGCCAGATCGACCTCCAGCGGGCCGGCCTCGCGCAGGTCGGCTGGCCCGACGAGCTGCGCGCCTGCCTCACCACGCGCGGCTTCGCCGACGAGGTCCGCGCCGTCCTCGCCCGCAGCCGCGAACTGGGCCTCGGCCCGGACGAGCTGGCCCGCTTCGCCGACCGGGCAGGCCGCCCCGACTGGAAGGCCGCCGCGGCCTTCCTCGCCGAATACCTCGACGTGCTCGACCTCCAGGGCGTCCTGGACTACGCCGAGCTCGTGCACCGCGCGGTGCTGCTCGCCGACCGCACCCCGCTGCCCTCCTACGACGCGGTGTTCGTCGACGAGTACCAGGACACCGACCCGGCGCAGGTACGCCTCCTCAAGGCGCTCGCGGGCGGTGGACGCACCCTGGTCGCGTTCGGCGACCCCGACCAGTCGATCTACACCTTCCGCGGCGCCGACATCAACGGCATCCTCGACTTTCCCGACGCCTTCGCGCGGGCCGACGGAACGCCCGCGCCGGTCGAAGTCCTCACCACCTCGCGCCGCTCCGGCACCGCCCTCCTGGACGCGACCCGGCTCCTGACCCGCCGCATGCCGCTGCCCCGGCTGCCCGCCGAACAGGTCCGCGCCCACCGCGACCTGCGGCCCACCCGCACCGGCGGCCGGGTCGAGACGTACACCTATCCGACGGCCTCCACCGAACTCGACAACATCGCCGACCTGCTGCGCCGCGCCCACCTCGAAGAGGGCGTCCCCTGGCAGGAGATGGCGGTTTTGGTCCGCGCGAGCACCCGCACCATCCCGGCGCTGCGCCGGGCCCTGACCACTGCCGGCATCCCCGTCGACACCTCGGGCGCCGACACCCCGCTGCGTGACGAACCCGCGGTGGCACCGCTCCTCACGGCGCTGCGGGTGGTGGCACAGGCGGCGCTCGGCCGCACCGGGCAGGCCCCCGGGGCGTCCGGTCCCGGGCACGGCACCGGGCAGCCCCCGGCGGCGCCCCTGCCCGCGCCGGTGAGCCTGATCCACCCCGGCCGGACCGCGTCGGACGAGCCCGCCGGGCCCCTCGCCGGGACCCCCGCCGGGCTCGACACCGAGACCGCGCACACCCTGCTCACCTCGCCGCTCGGTGGCATGGACACCGCCGACCTGCGGCGCCTGGGCCGGGCCCTGCGCGACGAGGAGCGGGCGGCCGGCATCCGCGTGCCCGCCCCGTCGGACGTGCTGCTCGCCCGGGCCCTCGCCGAACCCGAACGGCTCGTCGCGCACGACCCCGCGTACGCCCGCGGCGCCCAGCGCCTGGCCGCGCTGCTGCGCAAGGCACGCGAACTCCTCGAAGGCGGCGGCACCGCGGCCGAGGCGCTGTGGGAGCTGTGGAACGGCACCCCCTGGCCGGGACGCCTGGAGCGCTCGGCCCTGCGCGGCGGCCCCGGCGGCCGCGCGGCCGACCGCGACCTGGACGCCGTGTGCGCCCTGTTCGACACCGCGGCCCGCGCCGAGGAACGCACCGGCGGACGGGGCGCGCTCAACTTCCTCGAAGAGGTCGACGCGCAGGACATAGCGGCCGACACCCTCACCCGCGGGGCGGCCCGCCCGGACGCGGTCCGCGTCATGACCGCCCACCGCTCCAAGGGCCTGGAATGGAGCCTGGTCGTGGTCGCCGGAGTCCAGAAAGGGCTCTGGCCCGATCTGCGCCGACGCGGCTCGCTCCTGGAAGCCGACCGGATCGGACGCGACGGCCTGGCCGAACCGCTCACCCCTGGCGCGCTCCTCGCCGAGGAACGACGCCTGTTCTACGTCGCGGCCACCCGCGCCCGCGACCGCCTGATCGTGACCGCCGTCAAGGCGCCGGCCGACGACGGCGATCAGCCGTCCCGCTTCCTCACCGAGCTGGGCGTCGAACCCCGCGACACCACCGGCCGGCCCCGCCGCCCCCTCGCCGTCGCGGCGCTCGTCGCCGAGCTGCGCGCCACCACCGTCGACCCGGCCGCCTCCGACGCGCTGCGCGAGGCCGCCGCCGAACGCCTCGGCCGGCTCGCCGCGCTCACCGACGACGAGGGCCAGCCGCTGGTCCCGGCCGCGCACCCGCACCGCTGGTGGGGCCTGCACGAACCGACCCGCTCCGAGGTCCCGCTGCGCGACCGCGACCTGCCCCTCGCGCTGTCCGGCAGCGCCCTCGACCAGCTCGCCAACACCTGCGCCCTGCAATGGTTCCTGGGCCGCGAGGTCAAGGCGGACGCGCCCGCGACGGCCGCCCAGGGCTTCGGCAACGTCGTGCACGTACTCGCCGACGAGGTGGCCTCCGGCCGCACGCCCGCCGACCTGGCCGTCCTGATGGAACGCCTCGACTCCGTCTGGGACGCGCTCGCCTTTGACGCGCCTTGGAAGTCGCTCCAGGAGAAGCAGAACGCGCGCGCCGCCCTGGAACGGTTCCTCCAGTGGCACACCCTCGACCGCGCGGGCCGCACTCCGGTCGCCACGGAACACGGCTTCGACGTCACCTTGGAAGCGGGGGAGTACGAGGTCCGCATCCGGGGCTCCATGGACCGCGTGGAACAGGACGTCGAAGGCCGCGCCTACGTCGTCGACTTCAAGACCGGCAAGCAGGCGCCCACCGCCGCCGAGGTGGCGGCGCACCCGCAGCTCGCCGTCTACCAGCTGGCGGTCCGCGAGGGCGCCCTGGACGAGGCCTTCGAGGGCCGCCGCCCCGACCCCGCCGGCGCCGAACTTGTCCACCTGCGCCAGGCCGCGCCCCAGCGCGAGGGCGGCGACGCGTTCCCCAAGGTTCAGTCCCAGCAGCCCCTGGAAGGCGAATGGGTGGGCGACCTCCTGGCCACGGCGGCGGGCAAGGTCCTGGACGAACACTTCACCCCGACGCCGGGTACGCACTGCACGCACTGCACGTTCAGGGCGTCCTGCACGGCCCAGCCGGAGGGGAGACAGGTGGTGGAGTAGCCCCACGCAGCTCCCCGCGCCCCGGAAGATGCTGGCTGGGCGCCGACTGCGCCAGGGGAGTTCGGGCGGCCGGGGACGAGCCCCGGGGGCTTCGCCCCCCGGGAAATCCTTTTCGCACCCCACCCCGGAGAGTTTCGGGAAGGGGCGGGGTGGGGGAGCAGGCCCGCCGCGGGCGCCCCCCGGCCGGACCCCCACCCCAACCGCCCCCACCTGCACAAACCCCCCATTGTCAGCACCCCCCACTACCCTTCAGGACGTGCCCACCCACCTCACCGACCCCGACCAGCTCAAAGAGCTGCTCGGCATCCCCTTCACCCCGGAGCAGATCGCCTGCATCACCGCCCCGCCCGCCCCGCAGGTCATCGTGGCCGGAGCCGGCTCCGGCAAGACGACCGTCATGGCGGCCCGCGTCGTCTGGCTGGTGGGCACCGGCCAGGTCGCGCCCGAGCAGGTCCTCGGCCTGACCTTCACCAACAAGGCCGCCGGCGAGCTCGCCGAGCGCGTGCGCACCGCGCTGATCAGGGCCGGCATCACCGACCCCGACGCCCCCGAGCCGGAGCAGGGCGAGCCCGGCATCTCCACGTACCACGCCTTCGCGGGCCGCCTCCTCACCGACCACGGCCTGCGGATAGGGCTGGAGCCCACCTCCCGCCTCCTCGCCGACGCCACCCGCTTTCAGCTCGCCGCCCGCGTGCTGCGCGAGGCCCCGGGCCCCTACCCCACGCTGACCAAGTCGTTCGCCTCCCTCGTCAGCGACCTGCTCGCGCTCGACGCCGAGCTCGCGGAACACCTCGTACGCCCGGAGCGGCTGGCCGCGTACGACCACGACCTGCTGCGCGCCCTCGCGGACGCCAAGCTCAGCAACGCCGAGCTGCGCAAGGTGCCCGAGGCGGCCGCAGCCCGGCTCGAACTGCTCGACCTCACCACCCGCTACCGCGCCGCCAAGAAGAGCCGTGACCTGCTCGACTTCGGCGACCAGATCGCGCTCTCCGCCGAGCTCGCCCTCACCCACCCCGAGGTCGGCCGGATCCTGCGCGAGGAGTTCAAGGTGGTGCTCCTCGACGAGTACCAGGACACCTCCGTCGCCCAGCGCCGCCTGCTCGCCGCGCTCTTCGGCGCCGGCACCGGCCACGCCGTGACCGCCGTCGGCGACCCCTGCCAGGCCATCTACGGCTGGCGCGGCGCCTCCGTGGCCAACCTCGACGACTTCCCCCGCCACTTCCCGTACGCCGACGGCCGCCCCGCCACCCGCCACGCGCTCTCCGAGAACCGCCGCAGCGGCGGCCGCCTCCTCGACCTCGCCAACTCCCTTGCCGCACCACTGCGTTCGATGCACGAAGGCGTCGAGGCGCTGCGCCCTGCGCCCGGCGCCGAGCGCGACGGCAGCGTGCGCATCGCCCTGCACGCCACCCACGAGGAGGAGATCGAGTGGCTCGCCGACTCGATCGCCCACCTGGTGCGCACCGGCAAGGCGCCCGGCGAGATCGCCGTCCTGTGCCGCACCGCCGGCGATTTCCCGCAGATCCAGGGCGCGCTGGTGGCCCGCGACATCCCCGTCGAGGTCGTCGGGCTCTCCGGCCTCCTCCACCTGCCCGAGGTCGCCGACCTGGTGGCGGTCTGCGAAGTTCTCCAGGACCCGGGCGCCAACGCCTCCCTGGTGCGGATCCTCACCGGCCCGCGCTGGCGCATCGGCCCCCGCGACCTGGCGCTGCTCGGCCGCCGCGCGCGCCTCCTCGTACGGCGCGCCCCGACCGAATCCGACGACCCCGACCAGCGTCTCGCCGACGCCGTGGAGGGTGTCGACCCGGCCGAGGTGATCTCCCTCGCCGACGCGCTCGACACCTTCCTCGAAGGCGCCGAGGACGACGGCCTGCCCTTCTCCACCGAGGCCCGCGTCCGCTTCGCCCGCCTCGCCGCCGAACTGCGCGACCTGCGCCGCTCGCTCGCCGACCCGCTCATGGACGTCCTGCACCGCGTCCTGACCGTCACGGGCCTTGAGGTCGAACTCTCCGCGTCTCCGCACGCGTTGGCGGCCCGCCGCCGCGAGACGCTCTCCGGGTTCCTCGACACAGCGGCGAGCTTCGCCGCGCTCGACGGCGAGGCCTCGCTGCTCGCCTTCCTCGGTTTCCTGCGGACCGCCGCCCAGTACGAGAAGGGCCTGGACAACGCGCTGCCCGGCGGCGAGAACACGGTCAAGGTCCTCACCGCCCACAAGTCCAAGGGCCTTGAGTGGGACGTGGTCGCCGTTCCCGGCCTGGTCACCGGCACGTTCCCGTCGACCAGGGCCAGGGAGGCCTGGACCGCCCAGGCGAAAGTCCTCCCGCATGCGCTGCGCGGCGACGCCCCGACCCTGCCGGGCGTCGAGAAGTGGGACGCGAAGGGGCTCAAGTCCTTCAAGGAGGCGATGAAGGACCACCAGCACACGGAGGAACTGCGCCTGGGATACGTCACGTTCACCCGCCCCCGCACCCTGCTGCTCGGCTCGGGCCACTGGTGGGGCCCGAGCCAGAAGAAGCCCCGGGGCCCCTCCGCCTTCCTGCACGCGCTGTACGAGCACTGCGCGGCGGGCCACGGCGAGATCGAGGCCTGGGCGGACGAGCCGGCCGAGGACGCGGAGAACCCCGTACTCCACGAATCCGCCGTCTCCCACGCCTGGCCGCTCCCCCTCGACCCCGCATCCCTCGCCCGCCGCCGCGCCGCCGCGGAACGAGTCCTGGCCCACCTGGCCGCGGCCCCCGCGCGCGACGACGCGACGCCCGCCGCGCATGACGTAACGCCCTCCTCTTATGAGGACAACGCTTACGACACAATGCCTTCCTCTTATGAGGAGGAGGCCTTCGAAGAAGCGCCCTATGAGGACGAGCCTTACGGGGCAGCGGAGTTCAGCGCGCCCTATGAGGACGAGCCTTACGGAGCAGGGGAGTTCAGCCTGCCCGATGATCCAGCCGTCGACGATGGGGACCTGCTCCCGACGGAGCGCCCGGCCCCCGCCGACGCCGCGCACACCGAGCCCGTCGAGCCCGCCGAGCACACCCGCACAGCGCCCCCCGCCGACTCCGGCGCCCGCGACCACACCCCGGTCCCGGTCGTGGCGCCCGGCGCCATCCCCGCGCCCCGGCTCACCCCGGAGGACCGCCGGGCCCTGCACTCCTGGGACCGTGACCTGGAGGCGCTCACCACCGAGCTGCGCCGGGCCCGTGCCGCCACCCGCGAGGTCGCGGTGCCGGCCTCGCTCACCGCATCCGAGCTGCTGCGGCTGGCCGCCGACCCGGACGGCTTCGCGCGGGAGCTGGCCCGGCCCATGCCGAGCCGCCCGCAGCCCGCGGCCCGCAGGGGCACCCGGTTCCACGCCTGGGTGGAGTCCCGCTTCGACGAGCTTCCGCTGCCCATGCTCGGCCCCGACGAGCTGCCGGGCACCGACGACAACGAAGCCGACATCGCGGACGAGCACGACCTGGCCGCGCTCAAGGAGGCCTTCGAGCGCACCCCGTACGCGACGCGCACCCCGTTCCGCACCGAGGCCCCCATCCAGCTGACCCTCGCGGGCCGGGTGATCAGGGGCCGGATCGACGCCGTCTACAAGGAGGGTGAGGGCGCGCTCGCCACGTACGAGATCGTCGACTGGAAGACCGGGCGCCAAGCCACCGCCGACCCCCTCCAGCTGGCGGTCTACCGGGTCGCCTGGGCCGAGCAGATGGGCGTGGAGCCGGAGTCGGTCGGGGCCGCGTTCGTGTACGTACGCACAGGTGAGACGGTACGCCCCGGGCGTCTGCCGGGCCGCGCCGAGCTGGAGGCGATCCTGCTCGGCCCCCGTCCGCAGGGCGGACCGGGGGACGGGCCACCGTCCTCGGCCGGATAGGGTCGAGGCCATGAGCGAGACCCCGGACAGCGCCGTCCAGACCGCCACCGCTGCGGTGCGCACATACATCGAGCAGCACCGCGCGGCGTTCCTCGACGACCTCGCGCAGTGGCTGCGCATCCCGTCCGTGTCGGCCCAGCCCGACCACGCGGCCGACGTGCGCCGCAGCGCGGAATGGCTCGCCGCCAAGCTCCGCGAGACGGGCTTCCCGGCCGTCGAGATCCTGGACACCCCGGGCGCCCCCGCCGTCTACGCCGAGTGGCCTTCGGGCGACGCCGGCGCACCCACCGTCCTGGTCTACGGCCACCACGACGTGCAGCCCGCGGCCCGCGAGGACGGCTGGGACACCGACCCGTTCGAGCCGGTGATCACCGACGGGCGGATGTACGGGCGGGGCGCCGCCGACGACAAGGGGCAGGTGTTCTTCCACACCCTCGGCGTCCGCGCGCACCTCGCCGCCACCGGCCGTACGGCGCCCGCCGTCAACCTGAAGCTCCTGATCGAGGGCGAGGAGGAGTCAGGTTCGCCGCACTTCCGCGCCCTGGTCGAACAGCACGCCGAGCGCCTGGCGGCGGACGCCGTGATCGTCTCCGACACCGGCATGTGGTCCGAGACCACCCCCACCGTGTGCACCGGCATGCGCGGCCTCGCCGAGTGCGAGATCCAGCTGTACGGACCCGGCCAGGACATCCACTCCGGGTCCTTCGGCGGCGCCGTCCCCAACCCGGCGACAGCCGCGGCCCGCCTGGTCGCGGCCCTGCACGACGCGGACGGACACGTCACCGTCCCCGGCTTCTACGACAACATCGCCGAGCTGACGGACGCCGAGCGCGAGCTCTTCGCCGAGCTGCCCTTCGACGAGGCCGAGTGGCTGAGCACCGCCAAGTCGCGGGCGGTCCACGGCGAGGCCGGGTTCTCCACCCTGGAGCGGATCTGGGCCCGCCCGACCGCCGAGGTCAACGGCATCGGCGGCGGCTACCAGGGCCCGGGCGGCAAGACGATCATCCCGTCGTCCGCGATGGTGAAGCTGTCCTTCCGTCTGGTCGCGGGCCAGGACCCGGCGCACATCGAGAAGCTCGTCACCCAGTGGGCCGCGGGGCAGGTCCCCGCGGGCATCCGGCACGAGATCGGCTGGAGCGCGGGCACCCGCCCGTGCTTGACCCCGCTCGGCCATCCGGCGCTCCAGGCCGTCGTGCGGGCGATGAGCACCGCCTTCGGCACCAAGGTCCGCTTCACCCGTGAGGGCGGCTCGGGCCCCGCCGCCGACCTTCAGGACGTCCTGGAGGCGCCGGTCCTGTTCCTCGGGATCTCGGTCCCTTCGGACGGCTGGCACGCGCCCAACGAGAAGGTCGAGCTCGACCTCCTGCTCAAGGGCGTCGAGACGGCGGCCCACCTGTGGAGCGACCTCGCGGCCACCACAGCACCGTCCGCCACCTGAGCCCGTCGGCATGAGCCCCGCCCAGCCCGAGCCTTGGCCGACCGAAATCGCCGAACACACCGTCCACCCGGGGGAGTTGGAAGCACCTGTGAGCACCACCAGCACTGACGTCTTCACGGACCGGCCGACCGGGCTCGCCACGCCCATCGGCCTCACCGAGCCGAGCGGCATCGACCGCGCCGCCCACCACCGCCTCGACGAGGCCTGGCTCGCGGCGGCCTGGAGCCACCCGACGACCCGGGTCTTCGTCGTCTCCGGCGGCCAGGTCCTGATCGACGAACCCGCAGACGGCGCGGACGGCACGGACGGCGAGCCCGGCCGCACCGAACTCGTCATGACCCCGGCCTTCGAGGCCCCGGTCACCGAGACCCACCGCTACTTCCTGGGCACCGACGAGGACGGCGTGAGCTACTTCGCCCTCCAGAAGGACGCCCTGCCCGGCCGCATGGACCAGTCGGCGAGGCCCGCGGGGCTGCGCGAGGCGGGCCTGCTGCTCTCGCCGCGCGAGGCGAGCCTGGTGACGCACGCCGTCGCCCTGGAGAACTGGCAGCGACTGCACCGCTTCTGCTCCCGCTGCGGTGAGCGCACCGTGATCGCGGCGGCCGGCCACATCCGCCGCTGCCAGGCCTGCGGCGCCGAGCACTACCCGCGCACCGACCCCGCTGTGATCATGCTGGTCACCGACGACCAGGACCGGGCACTGCTCGGCCGCCAGGTGCACTGGCCCGAGGGCCGCTTCTCGACGCTCGCCGGCTTCGTGGAGCCCGGCGAGTCCATCGAGCAGTCGGTGCGCCGCGAGGTCTTCGAGGAGGCCGGCGTCACGGTCGGCCCGGTCGAGTACGTGGCGAGCCAGCCCTGGCCCTTCCCGTCTAGCCTGATGCTCGGATTCATGGCGAAGGCCACCTCGTCCGAGATCAACGTCGACGGCGAGGAGATCCACGAGGCCCGCTGGTTCTCCCGCGAGGACCTGGCCGCCGCGTTCGTCTCCGGCGAGGTCCTGCCGCCGTACGGCATCTCGATCGCGGCCCGCCTCATCGAGCTCTGGTACGGCGAACCACTGCCGAAGCCGACGCACTGACGCGGGGCCGGGCTGTTCCGGGGCCGGGCTGACCTGGGTCCGCGCTGTTCCCGGGCCGCGCTGATCCGGAGCCGCCCGGATGGACAAGGGGAAGGCCCCCGTCCAGGGCCCTCAGGGGTTCGGACGGAGGCCTTCCGGCAGGTGCGCTGAGGCGGCCGGTGTCAGACGCCGACCTTCTGCTTGACCTGCGCGAGCGACGGGTTGGTCAGCGTCGAGCCGTCGTCGAAGAGGACGGTCGGAACCGTCTGGTTGCCGCCGTTGGCCTTCTCCACGAACGCGGCCGACGCCGGGTCGTGCTCGATGTTGACCTCGGTGTACGCGATGCCCTCGCGGTCCATCTGCTTCTTCAACCGCTGGCAGTAGCCGCACCAGGTGGTGCTGTACATCGTCACAGTGCCCGGCATGTCTCTCGCGCTCCTCTGTATCGCTGAATGTCGATCGCTGAATGTCGCTGTCTGGCGTGCGCGCCCCGCCCTGTGCGGTTCCGCACGGAGTGGAACGTACGGGCGGCGAGCACCATTCCCGCATGTGACCGAGGCGTCACGGCCGGCCCCCGAAAGCCCGGAGACCCAGCTCCCGGGCCCGCCCGGCACGGGGATTCGTACGACTACCGACGCCCCCTGTGGACAAGGCGGCGCATGCGCCCCGGGCGACCTGGCAGCATGGCGGGGTGACAGCAGCAACGCACTCCACTCCCTTCCCGCAGGTCCCCGAGTCGGCCGATGCGGTGCTCGACGGGCTCGACCCCGAGCAGCGCGAGGCCGCCACGGCCCTGACCGGCCCGGTGTGCGTGCTGGCAGGCGCGGGCACCGGCAAGACCCGCGCGATCACCCACCGGATCGCGTACGGGGTGCGCGCCGGGATCCTCCAGCCCTCCAGCGTGCTGGCCGTCACCTTCACCAACCGGGCGGCCGGCGAGATGCGCGGCCGGCTGCGCCAGCTCGGCGCCGGCGGCGTCCAGGCCCGCACCTTCCACTCGGCGGCCCTGCGCCAGCTCCAGTACTTCTGGCCCAAGGCGGTCGGCGGCCCGCTGCCCCGGCTCGTCGAACGCAAGGTCCAGCTCGTCGCCGAGGCGGCCGCCCGCTGCCGGCTGCGCCTCGACCGCAACGAGCTGCGCGATGTGACGGGCGAGATCGAGTGGGCGAAGGTCACCCAGACCGTCCCCGGCGACTACCCGGCGGCCGTCGCCAAGTCCCACCGGGACGCGCCCCGCGACCCGGCCGAGATCGCCCAGATCTACCGGATGTACGAGCAGCTCAAGCAGGACCGCGGGGTGATCGACTTCGAGGACGTGCTGCTCCTCACGGTCGGTGTGCTCCAGGACCGGCACGACATCGCCGACCAGGTCCGCCGCCAGTACCAGCACTTCGTGGTGGACGAGTACCAGGACGTCAGCCCGCTCCAGCAGCGCCTGCTCGACCTGTGGCTCGGCGACCGCGACACCCTGTGCGTGGTGGGCGACGCCAGCCAGACCATCTACTCCTTCACCGGCGCCACCCCCGACCACCTGCTGAACTTCCGCACCCGCCACCCCAGCGCGACCGTCGTCAAACTGGTCCGCGACTACCGCTCCACCCCCCAGGTGGTCCATCTCGCCAACGGGTTGCTCGGCCAGGCCACCGGCCGCGCCGCCGAGCACCGGCTCGAACTGGTCTCCCAGCGACCGGCGGGCCCCGAGCCGGTCTACACGGAGTACGGGGACGAACCCGCCGAGGCCGAGGGCGTCGCGCGCCGCATCCGCGACCTGGTCGCCTCCGGGGTGTCGGCCGGCGAGATCGCCGTGCTCTACCGCATCAACGCCCAGTCCGAGATCTACGAGCAGGCCCTGGCCGACGCGGGCGTGCCCTATCTGCTGCGCGGCGCCGAGCGGTTCTTCGAGCGCCCCGAGGTCCGCGAGGCGGTCGTGGCGCTCGGCGGCGCGGCCCGGGCCGGCGGCAACGACTCGCTGCTCGACGACGCCGTGGACCTGCCCTCCCAGGTGCGGGCCGTCCTCGGCACCAAGGGGTGGACGGCCGCACCTCCGGCCGGCTCCGGCGCGGTGCGCGACCGCTGGGAGTCGCTGGCCGCCCTGGTCAGGCTCGGCGAGGACTACGAACGGGCGAAGCCCGGCGCGACCCTGTCCGACCTGGTGACCGAGTTGCGCGAGCGGGAGGCCGCCCAGCACGCCCCGACCGTCGAGGGCGTCACCCTCGCGTCGCTGCACGCGGCGAAGGGCCTGGAGTGGGACGCCGTGTTCCTGGTCGGGCTCACCGAGGGCATGATGCCGATCACCTACGCCAAGACGGACGAGCAGATCGAGGAGGAGCGCCGGCTGCTGTACGTCGGCGTCACCCGGGCCAGGGTCCATCTCGGGCTCTCCTGGTCCCTCTCGCGCTCTCCCGGCGGCCGGGCCTCGCGACGCCCCAGCCGTTTCCTCAACGGGCTGCGGCCGGGCTCCGGCTCCCGCGCGGCCCGGGCGACGGCGGGCGCCGCAGCGGGCGTCGAGCGCGGCCCCGCCGCCCGCAAGCGGACCCGCCGCGGACCGGTGCTGTGCCGGGTATGCGGGAAGACACTCACCGAAGCCGGCGAGATGAAGCTGATGCGCTGCGAGGACTGTCCTTCGGACATGGACGAGGCGCTGTACGAGCGGCTCCGCGAGTGGCGCTCCCACCAGGCGAAGGACCTCGGCATGCCGCCATACGTCGTCTTCACCGACAAGACGTTGATGGCGATCGCGGAGGCGGTGCCGTCCAACGGCCACGAGCTCGCTGTGATCTCCGGCGTCGGTGCCCGCAAGCTGGACCGTTTCGGCACCGATGTCCTGGCCATCTGCGCAGGTGACGAGCCTGGAGGGGGCGGAGTGGAAGGTTCCTGAAAACTCGTCGAGAAAATAGTTTGCGCCCGCCCCAGGGATCCCCATAGGTTCTTAACCACGGAAACGAGAGCTTCTCCGAAGCCGGGTCTCCGTGCTGTACTTAGCTGTACTTATCCGAATACGCATGGGATCAGGCCCGCGAGGGCCGAAGTCCCCGAGACGCCGAGAGGAGGCGAGACCAGTGGCCAGCTACAACGAGACCAACACCAGCTCCATCACCACCAAAGTGACCGTCCGCTCGGTCGTCGCCACCTGCCCGCTCGGCTCTGCGTTCCAGGGCACCGGTCTGTCCGCCGGTGTCTCCGGTCTGCTCGGCCTCACTGCGATGGTTCCGGCCCCCATGGCGAGCCTTCCCGTGCGTGATGAGCGCAATGAGCGACCGATTCTGGCGCCGGCAGCAGCAGTAGCGAAGGGGAGGGCCCAGGCCCACGCCTTTGCCGCGACCGGCGCGGGAGCGGAAAAGCAGACGAAGAAGTACCAGCACCACACGATGTGGGCCTTCCGTGGGCTCGAACCCTGGAGCGATCCAGCCTGATCCAGATCAGGCAGGCGCCTTCAGGGCCGCGGAACCCCACCCGGGATCCGCGGCCCTTCTGTTTGTCCCGAACGGGACGGACGGAGCGAAGGGGGCCTCGGTACCAGCCGAAACCCGGCCGACCGGCCGGACCGACACAGCCGAACAGACGACAAGACGAGGTTGAAACCACCGTGCAACTCGAAGCGCACGCCCCGTCCGTACCGCCCGCCCCGACTCTCCCCCCGCCCGGTCTCACGGAGGACCCCGCCTTGACTCCCCTCACCGCGCTCACCGCGCTCGACGACGCCATCGAGAACCTCGGCGTACCCGTCCCCTGCCGCTCCTTCGACCCGGAGGTCTTCTTCGCCGAGTCGCCGGCCGATGTCGAGTACGCCAAGTCCCTCTGCCAGACCTGCCCGCTGGTGGCCGCCTGCCTCGCGGGCGCCAAGGAGCGGCGTGAGCCGTGGGGTGTCTGGGGCGGAGAGCTCTTCGTCCAGGGCGTGGTCGTTGCCCGCAAGCGGCCGCGTGGCCGTCCGCGCAAGAACCCGGTCGCCGCATGAACCGCCCGGGAACCATCGACCATCCCCGAACGAACGATCCCCAGAAGCAGGTCCCGATGACGACGTCCGCCAGCGAGCCCACCGGCTCCGCGACTCCAGACTTCACCACCACCGGCGCGAACAAGTCGCGTCAGAACAGGACCCTCGAAATGCAACTCATGCCAGAAGCCCTGGCTCGTGCGCATATGCATCAGCGCCTGCAGGAAGCCGAGTCGGAACGCCAGGCACGACGCCTGCTGTCCGCCCGGCGACTGCAGCTGCGCGCTGAGCGCGCATCGCTGCGCGCCCGCCGCGCCCTGGCGATGGCCGTCATGCACTGACGGTCGGCGCCGTGCGGCGGAAGCCGTGAAGCAAGGGACCGCGCCCAGCTCTCGGTTCGAACGACTGCGTCCCGCTGCCTGACGGCAGCGGGACGCAACCAGGGGCCATTTACCAACAGTGTCCGAACGGACCGGCCCCCGCGGTGCGTTGTGGCCCCAAAGCGTCGGGCACGGCGGTATCGTCGCGAGGTGGACGACCAGAATCGGCCGATGGCCGAAACCATCGTGTGCTCCCACTGCGGAACCCCCTCCCCGTCCGGCGGCCCGCCGCCCACCTGGACCTACTCGGTCGAGAACGGCGTAGACCGCTACTACTGCGACGACTGCGCCCGCGCCAACATCAGAGCCATCGAGGGCAGACTCGACGCCGCTTGGTGGTAGCGGGGGGGCGGGGCAGAGGGGGTGCGGGTGCCAGTGGGGGTAGCGGAGGGATCGCAGCTGGGCCCTTCGGACGCGCCCACACCGGCCGCCGGGCCCGCGGGCGCGCGGCGCCGCCGGGCCATCAGCCGCCGCTGCCGGGCCACCAGCAGCGCCGCGGGGTGCGGCCCCGGTCCGGTCCCCGGCGGCCGTCTTACGTCTCCTCGGCGGCCGCCCCTTACGCCTCCTCGGCCGTCCCCTTACGCCTCCTCGGCCGTCCCCTACGCCTCCTCGGCCGTCCCCTGCGCCTCCTCGGCCACCGCGGCTGGCTCCGGTTCCGCCCCCTTTCCGGAATCCTCGGCCGGCTCGGGCAGCGGTGTCGACGGGTGGGGGACGGTGGCGACGAAGCCCGGGAGCCACTGCTCCAGTTCGTCGCGCATGCGCACCGTGGCCTCCAGCTGGCAGAGCACCCCGATCGTCGACAGCGTCACCCGGTGTATCAAGAGGTACGAGGGCGGCAGATTGAGCTGCTTGCCCAACTGGTGGGCGGGGGAGCGGAGATCGGCGATCCGGGCCGCCTGTCCACGCATCCAGCCCCGGCTGAAGGTGAACTCCTCCACCTGGGCCGGCTCGATGATCGGCAGCAGATAGTCGAGGACCGCATCCGGGTCGAGGTCGATGGACTCCTTGACGAAGCCCTCCGCGCGCAACATCTCGTAGACCGACTCGGCATCACCCTCAAGGGTCATCCGCAGGGATGCCCCGATGGTCGCGGGCAGTCCGCCGGGCAGCCGGTCGACCGTTCCGAAGTCCATGACGCCGAGCCGCCAGGGACCGTCCTCCTGTTCGGGCGGCACCAGACGGAAGTTGCCCGGGTGCGGATCGGCGTGCAGCAGACCGGTCCTCGCCGGACCCGAGAAGAGGAACCTCATCAGCAACTGCCCTGCACGGTCCCGCTGTTCAGGGGACCCGTCCTTGATCACCTGCGAGAGAGGTATGCCATCCATCCACTCGGTCACCAGGACCTGCTCGCTCTGGTGCACCACACCGGGCACCAGCACATCCGCGTCGCCCGCGAACTCTTCCGCGTGCTCCTGCTGGGCCCGCGCCTCCAACTCGTAGTCCAGCTCTTCCGAGACCCGGTCCCGCAGTTCGGCGATGAGCGGCTTGATGTCCATGCCCGGGATCAGCGGTCCGAGCAGCCGGGCGAACCGGCTCAACTGCGTCAGATCCGAGAGCAGCGCCTCACCGGCCCCCGGGTACTGCACCTTGACGGCCACCTCGCGCCCGTCGTGCCAGATCGCCCGGTGCACCTGCCCGATCGAGGCGGCGGCCGCCGGCTTCTCCTCGAACTCCAGGAAAAGCTCGCGCCAGTCGACACCGAGCCGATCCTCCAGCACGGCGTGGACGGTGCGGCTCGGCATCGGAGGCGCCGCCTCCTGGAGTTTGGTCAGGGCCGCCCGGTAAGGCCCCGCGACCTCCTCCGGCAGAGCCGACTCGAAGACGGACAGCGCCTGCCCGAACTTCATCGCCCCGCCCTTGAGCTCACCCAGGACTTTGAAGAGCTGCTCGGCGGTGCGCTGCTGGAGCTCACGGGCGACCAGCTCCGCGGACTTGCCGCCGATCCGCTTTCCCAGGCCCCACGTGGCCCGGCCGGCGAAGCCAAGTGGCAGTGCCGCCAGCTTGGCGGTCCGGGTGACCGCCTTCCGGGGAAGATCAGACATGCGCCCCTCCAAATCCCAGACAGCCACGCCCTCGCAGGCGCTACTGGGCCATTGTGTCGTGCGGCCCCGCGGCGCCCGAGGCCCGCTCCCCCTGAATGTTCCCGTCCGCGCCGCAGAAGCAGTCCCGGTGCGGCTCGACCGGGGCCGACCGCCAGTCGAGCCCGGGCAGTGACGCCTCCCAGCGGCTGCCAGTACTCGACGGCAGATCACCGTCGAGGAACGCCAGGGCGTGCGCCGCCGCCAGGCCCGCCACGGCGGACGCGAGCGCCAGGTCACAGGCGGGTACGGAGGTGCGCTGCCGCCCTGAGCGCCACTGCGCCAGCAGCCGCGGCCAGCCCGGATCACGCTCGGTGCGGGTGAGCGACAGACACCCCGCGCATCCGGTGCCGCCCGGCAGGACCAGCGGCCCCACCACCCCCGTCGTCTCCACGACCCCCGCATACAGATGGGGGATTCCGGCCCGGACCCAGTCCTCCGCGTCCAACGCGTTCGGCGCGTGCACATCCAGAGCCTCGCGCGGCGCGACCACGATCATGGACAGCCCCGGCTGCTCCCCGTCCCGCCCCTGGCGCGGTGGGCCACCGGGTGCCGCCGCCCGGACCAGCCGGCCGGCCGCCGTGGCACGCCGCTCGCCGACGGCCTGCCCGGTCAGCCCGCCCGGCGCCACGTCGCCCGGCTGCGCCACGCCCCCGTCCAGGACGTCGACCCGGCCGACGCCGGAGCCCGAGAGCACCGCGGCGATCGCCGCGCCCACCCGGCCGGCCCCGCGCACTTGGACCCGTATGGCCCTGCGGGCCGCGAGTCTCCGCGCCGCGTCGCCCGGCTGAGGATGGAGGAGGGAGAGGGAAACCAGATCCGGCCGTAGCCGCTCAAGCGCGTCGCTCCGGGACCGCAACGCCTCGGCCGCCGCGCCGCCGGCCGTCGGATCGTCCACCACGCCGGCCGCCGTCAACCGTGCCAGCAACTCATCGACCCGGGCCGGCGACAGGTCCAGGGCGCGGGCCCGCTCGTAAAGGATCGGGAGGCCCTGGGTGCCGTCGAGCAGCTCCAGGAAGTGGCCCGTCGCCGGGTCCACCGGCGAGACCACCACCGCCTGCGTGGGAGTGATCCCGAACTGCACGGTCTGGCGGTCCCGCCAGGCCCGGCGCAACGCCGGCTTCAGCATCGGATGCATGCCGGCCCCGCCCGTGGTCCCGCGCGTGGCCCCGCCCCCGGCCCCGCCCGCGGTCCCACCCTTGGTCCCGCGCGTAGTGCCGGTGCCGGTCCCGCTTCCGATGCCGCTCCCGGCCCGGCGCCCAGCCCCGCCCTTGGTCCCGCTCGTTCCGTCCCCGTGGTGACGCATGGTCCAACCCCCGTCGTCGTGTCTCCGTACGCACCCGCGGCGGCTGCCCGATCACGGGCTGTCGCGCGGCGTGAGACCACGATGCCCGTCCGCGCCGGACGGCGTGAAAAGTTGTCCACAGGCAGGGGGTATTAGTCATTCAAATGGTGCACCTCAGCGGATGGATCATGGCTCAACCGCCCCGGAGACGGGACTTCCCCCACTGACAGCGGGTAACGTCGGGGCGTGCCCGCCGACCCGCTGCAGAGTGCCGGAAGCCCGCCCCGCCGCACGACCGGCCTGCCGCCCCGCGGCCCGGCGACAAGCGCGGTCGAGGTGCGCCGCAGTGCCCGGCGCAGCAGGACGGTTTCCGCCTACCGCGAGGGCGACCGCACCATCGTGCTGATCCCGGCCCGGATGTCCGAGGCCGAGGAACAGCGCTGGGTCACGGTGATGCTCGACAAGCTGGCCGCACAGGAGAGCAAGCGCATGCTGGGCGACGCGGAGCTGACCGAGCGCGCCGAGCGGCTCTCCGAGCAGTACTTCGAGGGCCGGGCCCGCCCCGCTTCGGTGCGCTGGGTGACCAATCAGAACACCCGCTGGGGCTCCTGCACCCCTGCCGAGGGCAGCATCCGGCTCTCGCACCGGCTGCAGGGCATGCCCGAGTACGTCGTCGACTACGTACTCCTGCACGAGCTTGCCCACCTTCTGGTCCCGGGCCACGGACCCCGGTTCTGGCGGCTGCTCGACGCCTATCCGCGCACCGAGCGCGCCCGCGGCTACCTGGAGGGCGTGGTCGCCGCCGACCGTCTCCCGCACCTGCCGGCGGCCCGCGAGGAGTAGGGCTCGACGGTTGTGTACCGAATGTGTAGCGGCTTCGTCGATTGTCCGAGGCAGCCGTTAGCCTGGCGCGACGCAATAACCTCGGGATGGGGGACGGTCGGTACGCATGGCCAGGGAATTCCAGCGCGGCCACAAGGCCAAGGTCAGTGATCTCACGGCAGGGACGGATCTGTACGTCGGTGTGCAGATCGCGGGCCCGGGCCTGACCTTCGACATCAGCTGCTTCGGGCTCGACGCCAACGAGCAGCTGTCCGACGACCGTTACTTCGTCTTCTTCAACCAGCCGAAGTCTCCCGAGGAGTCGATCCAGCTCCTCGGCGCGCAGTCCGGTGACAGCGAGTCGTTCCGCGTCACCCTGGACCGCGTTCCACCCCACATCCACAAGCTCTCCTTCACCGCGACGCTCGACGGCGCCGGCCAGATGTCCCAGGTGGGCCCCGGGTACATCCGGGTCGTGGCCGGAGGCGAGGAAGTGGTCCGTTACGCCTTCACGGGCGCGGAGTTCAGCACCGAACGGGCCGTCATGCTCGGCGACTTCTATCTGAAGGACGTCTGGCGCTTCGCCGCGGTGGGCCAGGGCTTCGACGGGGGCCTCGAAGCCCTCCTGAAGAACTTCGGCGGCGAGGTCCTCGACGAGGAGCCCGCCGCCCCGCAGCAGGCCGCCCCGCAGCAGCCCGCACCCCAGGGCGCGACCCCGGGGTTCGCCCCGCCGCCCCAAGGTGCCGTGCCCGCCCCGCAGTTCGGCGCCCCGGCGCAGGCGCCGCAGCCCGCGCCCTCCTTCGGTGCGCCCGTGCCGCCCCCCGCACCCGCCCCGGCCGCCCCGCAGCCCTACGCGCCGCCGCAGGGAGCCACCCCGCCGCCGCCTCCGGCGCCCAGCCCGCAGATCCACGCGGCGCCCACCATCGCCGCTCCGATGCACCTGGTCCCCGGCGCCGTGCCGCCGCCGCCCGCCCCTGCGCCGTACGGGCAGCCGCACCAGCCCGCATACGGACAGCCGCCGCAGCAGCCGCAGTTCGGGCAGGGCCCCGGCCACATCCCGGGCCAGACCCCGCCGCCCGGCGCGCCCGCTCCGTACGGCCAGCCGGCCCCCTATGGCCAGCCCGCGCCCTACGGCCAGCCGGCCCCGTACGGCCAGCCGCAGGGCATGCCGCAGGGCGGCGGAGGCCTCAAGGCCGCCATCCAGGCGTACAAGGAAGTGCCCACCGGCCAGCGCTGGACCGCGCAGAACAAGCAGCTGGTCCGGGTCGACCTCGGCGCCGGCGGCCAGCCCGTGCTCGCCCGCCAGGGCAGCATGGTCATGTATCAGGGCAAGGTCGACTTCGGCTACAAGGGCGCCGGTTTCGCCGGCCGGATCGTCGGCAACGCGACCGGCCAGGAAATGCAGCTGATGCGCTGCACCGGCCGCGGTCAGGTCTTCCTCGCCGAGAACAGCGCCTACCTGCACCCCATCGAGCTCCAGGGCGACGGCATCTGCGTCTCCGCCGAGCACGTCCTGGCCTTCGACGAGTCGCTCCAGTACGAGGTCCGCCGCATCGAGGGACACGGCATCCCCGGCGGCGCCCTGTTCACCATGTTGTTCCAGGGCACCGGCACCGTCGTCGTGATGACCCACGGCACCCCGGTGGTGCTGCCCGTCACCCCGACCACGTTCGCCGACAGCGACGCGATCGTCGCCTGGTCCGCCGCCTCCCAGGTGATCGTCTCCAGTCAGGTCAGGCTGCGCCGCAACGCCTATCCGGGGCACAGCGGCGAGGCCGTCAACCTCCAGTTCCGGGGCGCCCCCGGCAACTTCATCGTCGTCCAGCCGTACGAGGTCTGAGGGAGCCCGAAGACATGAACCAGCAACTCGCGGGCTATGCCCCGACCCCCGTCGCGGCCCGCATGGAGAACCACGGCAGCGCCATGCTCAAGGTGGCCATGGCCACCGGACAGGACTTGTTCGCCCGGGTCGGCTCGATGGTTGCCTACGAAGGCTTCATCCAGTACGAGCCCAACCCGCCAGCCGTGCGTCAGATGGCGCGCGACTGGATCACCGGTGAGGGCGCACCCCTGATGAAGTGCACCGGCGACGGGCTGCTCTACCTCGCCGACTACGGCGCCAACGTCGTGATCGTCAACCTCGACAACGACGCGCTCTCCGTCAACGGCACCAATGTGCTCGCCTTCGACGCGAGCCTCCAGTGGGGTGTCGAACGGGTCAAGGGGCTCGCCAAGTTCGCCGGCCAGGGCCTGTTCAACGTGAAGATCTCCGGCACCGGCTGGGTCGCCCTGACCTCGCGCGGCACCCCGGTCGTCGTCGACTGCGGCAGCGGCGAGGACGAGACGTACGTCGACCCCGACGCGCTCGTCGCCTGGTCCCCGAACCTGAAGGTCAAGGGCAAGCGCAGCTTCAAGGCGTCCTCGCTGATCGGCCGGGGCAGCGGAGAGGCGTACCAGATGGCCTTCTCGGGCAAGGGCATCGTCGTCGTACAGCCGAGTGAGGACAGCACCGACCGCCTGCGGGCCCGGGGCTGAGGGGGAGAGACCGATGCAGAGCTCGCTTTTCAGCTACACCGAGCAGCAGTCCCAGGAGCGCTACACCGCGCAGAACGCCCAACTGTTGCGCGCCGTGCTCACCGGCCATGACGACCTTCTGGCCCGCAAGGGCTCGATGGTCGCCTACCAGGGTCTGCTGGAGTTCGACGGGGAGTACCAGTCGAACGGGCAGCGCAGCGCCCGCGCCCGCACCGGCGAGGGCCTCGACCTGATGCGCGTCTCCGGACAGGGCACCGTCTACCTCGCCAACTTGGCCCAGCACGTGCACGTGGTGGACATCGACCGCGACGGACTGACCGTGGACAGCGGCTATGTCCTGGCGATGGACTCCTCGCTGCACCACGAGGTCATCGCCGTGGACAGTCAGTACGGAGTCTCCGGCACCGGCAAGTACCAGCTCAACATCACCGGCACCGGCAAGGTCGTCCTGATGACCTCGGGCCAGCCGCTCGCGCTCCAGGTCACGCCCGACAAGTACGTCAACGCGGACGCGGACGCGATCGTCGCCTGGTCGACCTCGCTGCGGGTCCAGATGCAGGCGCAGACGCACTCCACGGGCGTGTGGCGGCGCCGGGGCAACACCGGCGAGGGCTGGGAGCTGAGCTTCCTCGGGCAGGGCTTCGCGCTCGTCCAGCCCAGCGAGGTGCTGCCGCCGCAGAACGCGATGATCGGCCAGGGCCTGCGAGCCCAGTACGGCGTGGGCCAGCAGGGCGCCCACGCACAGAACCAGGGCAACGCCTGGAGCTAGGGGGCCGGCGGATCATGGCCGGGGGCGACCCTGACCCGCCAGGCACCCCCTGGGCGCTCCGCACCACGGTCATCAGGCACAGGTTCAGACACAGGTAAGGGGCGTTCGCCATGGCGAACGCCCCTTACCTGCAAGCCGGTTGAGGCCGCGTCCGCATTCGGCTACAGCCTCGCGCGGGTCGCCTCCAGCAGGTTGACCACCGACGTGTCGGCGACAGCGGCCACCTCGTCGTAGCGGAACCAGCGCAGGTCGAGCGACTCGTCACTGATCGCCTCGACCGCGCCTGCCGGGGCAAGCGCCGCGTACTGCACGTCCAGGTGCCAGTGGCAGGGCGCCGGGATCGGATGGCGGTCGAGCCGCACCGGGCCGCCGGGAAGCAGGGCGAGACCGGCGACACCGGACTCCTCCTCGGCCTCGCGCAGCGCGGCGGCCGCCACCGTGGCGTCGCCCGGCTCGCAGTGGCCGCCCATCTGGAGCCACATGTTCAGCTTCTTGTGCAGCGTGAGCAGCACCCGGCCCTGGTCGGGGTCGATGACCAGAGCGCTCGCCGTGAGATGACCGGCCTCGCAGGCCTTCCACATGCCGTCGGGGTGCGCCGACAGATGGTCCAGGTAGGTCTGGCGGAGCTCGGGCTGGTCCTCGTACGCCTTCAGCACGAGGACCGCGTCGTCATGCAGGGTCACTTGCCGGACCCACCCTCGGCGTCACCCTCGGCCTCGCCCTCGCCGCTCTGGTCGCCTTGGCCGCCCTTCCGATCCTTCGGCTCGGCCTTCCCGCCGCCCCTCTCGCCGTCCTTCTTCAGGGAGGGGCCGTTCTGCTCGGCGGCCTCGCCCAGCATCTTGTCCAGCTCCGAGAAGTCGAGGTGCTCGCGGTGCACGAAGCCGTCCGGGTCGTCCAGGTCGGACGCGGTCGGCAGCATGTCGGGGTGCTCCCACAGGTCGTCCCGGCCGTCCACACCACGGGCGTCGGTGAGTGAGGCCCACAGCCGCGAGGCGTCGCGCAGCCGGCGTGGACGCAGTTCGAGACCGATCAGGGTGGCGAAGGTCTGCTCGGCCGGCCCACCGGTGGCCCGGCGCCTGCGCAGCATCTCGCGCAGCGCGTCCGCCGAGGTGAGCCGGGGCTTGGCGGCCGCGTGGACCACCGCGTCGACCCAGCCCTCGACCAGCGCGCCCGCCGTCTCCAGGCGGGCCAGGGCGGCCTTCTGCTGCGGGGTGTCCTCCGGCTGGAACATGCCCTGCTGGAGCGCCTCCTGGAGCTGCTCCGGGTTGGACATGTCGAGCTGGCCGACGGCGTCCTCCAGCTTGGCCGTGTCGACCGTGATGCCGCGCGCATAGCCCTCGACCGCGCCGAACAGATGCGAGCGCAGCCACGGCACATGAGCGAAGAGCCGCTGGTGGGCGGCCTCGCGCAGCGCCAGGTAGAGCCGGATCTCGTCCTGGGGGACGCCCAGGTCCTTGCCGAACGCCGCGATGTTCAGCGGAAGCAGCGCCGCCTTGCCCGCGGGGCCGAGCGGCAGCCCGATGTCGGTCGAGCCGACCACCTCGCCCGCGAGCACGCCGATGGCCTGCCCGATCTGCTGGCCGAACATGGCGCCGCCCATGGAGCGCATCATGCCGATCAGCGGGCCCGCCATGGCCTGCATCTCCTCGGGCAGCACGCCGCCCATGGCCGCGCCGACCCGCTCGGCGACGGGGTCGACCAGTTCCTTCCAGGCCGGCTGCGTCGCCTCGACCCATTCCGCGCGGCTCCAGGCCACGGCGGTGGTGGAGCCCGAGGGCAGCGACGTCGCGTCGTCCAGCCACAGGTCCGCCAGGCGCACGGCCTCCTGGACGGCACCTCGCTCGGCGGGGCCGACGCTCTCGTCCTTGGTGCCGTCGGCGGTGCCCTGGGCGACCGTCTGGCGGGCGATCTGCTTGGCCATGTCCCAGTTCACGGGACCGCCCTCGTAGCTGAGCATCTGCCCCAGCTGCTGGAAGGCGGCGCCCAGGTCGTTCGGGTTCATCGAACCGAACATCGCGGCGAACGGATTGTCCGCGCCGCCCGGGCCGCCGAAGCCGAGGGGATTGCCGCCCTGGCCGCCGGCACCCTGACCGCCTCCGGCAGGGTCCTTCTTCTTGCCGTCGCCGTTCTCCGGCTCCTCCGGCGGAAGGCCGAATCCGAATGGGGTGTCACTCACGGGTTTCCTCGGCTCGTTAGGCCGCCGGCTCGTGCCGACGGCGGCTGGCCCACAACACCACCAGCGTAGACATCCGAACGGGATTGGGGCTCGGTGCTCCGCTGCCTCGCGGCCTGCGGCAGGATGGACGCCACCTGGTACGTACGCGTCATTAACGTACGTACTGAAGACAACCGCTGGAGACGCCCGGTGAGTTCCCCAGATCCGCAGGTTCGCGCAGCGCGAAACCTCTCCGCCTCAACATCGCGCGGCCCCGTCGTCGCCGTGACCGGTGCCGCATCCGGGATCGGCGCCCTGCTGACCGCGCGGCTCGCCGCGTCCGAGGAGGTCAAGCAGGTCGTCGCCATCGACGAGCGCCGGGGCGGGGTCTCCGAGGCGACCTGGCACATTCTGGACGTACGGGACCCGGCGATCGCCGAGAAACTGCGCGGCGTCGACGTCGTCGTGCACCTTGCGCTCGACCTCGACCTGGAGACGGACCCGGCGGCCCGTACGGCCTACAACGTGCGCGGCACCCAGACCGTCCTGACCGCAGCGGCGGCCGCCGGCGTCCACCGCGTGGTGCTCTGCACCTCGGCGATGGTCTACGGGGCGCTGCCCGACAACGACATCCCGCTCTCCGAGGACGCCGAGCTGCGGGCCACCGCCGAGGCGACCGGCGTGGGCGACCTCCTGGAGATCGAGCGTCTGGGGCGGCGGGCCCCGCGCGCGCACCCGGGGCTCAACGTGACCGTGGTGCGGCCCGCCGTCCTGGTCGGCGGCACCGACACCGCGCTGACCCGGTACTTCGAGTCGCCGCGCCTGCTCGTGGTCGCCGGATCCCGGCCGACCTGGCAGTTCTGCCACGTCGACGACTTGTGCAGCGCCCTGGAGTACGCGGCTCTGGAGAAGGCCGAGGGAGAGTTCGCGGTCGGCTGCGACGGCTGGCTCGAACAGGAGGAGGTCGAGGAGCTCAGCGGTATCCGCCGCATGGAGCTGCCCTCGGCCGTCGCCCTGGGCGCGGCGGCCCGGCTGCACCGGATCGGGCTCACCCCCTCGCCCGCCGGTGACCTCGCGTACACGATGCACCCGTGGGTGGTCAGCGTCGGGCGGCTGCACGACGCGGGATGGCGGCCGCAGTGGACCAACGAGGAGGTTCTCGCCGAGCTCCTCGAAGAGGTCGCGGGCCGGCACACCGTCGCCGGCCGCAGGCTGGGCCGCAAGGACGCCACCGCCGCCGGAGCGGCCGGCGCCACCGTCGCCCTGCTCGGCGCGGCCGCCGTGGTGCGCAGGGCCCGCAAGCGGCGCGGCCTGTAGGCCGCAGGGCCTCGCACGCGGCGGGGTCCGGTCAGCGCCGGGCCTGAAGCCGACAGGCCCTGAAGCCGACCGGGTCGACAGGGCTTGAAGTCGACCGGCTCGTAGGTTGCCGGGCCCGAAGCGACGGGGCCGGAGGTTGCCGAGCCCAAAGGCATCGGGCCGGAGGTCACCGGCCCGGAAGCGGCGGGGCCCTGTAGAACCCTCCTACGTCGGCGCCGGCCGCCCGGTCGAAAGAGCTATTCCGGGATGTCACTCCCGTACGGCACGATGGAACCATGGCACGCACGTATCCCGACCACCCCGGCGAGCAGGCGGCGCACGACCCGATCCGTCTCCTCGCGATCCGTGAAACGCCGCTCTCGCTCGACGAGGTCTTCGCGGCCTCGGGCGACTTCGCGGCGGGCGGCACCACGCTCTTCGTCGGCACCGTGCGCAATCACGACGGCGGCACCGACGTCGACACGCTCGGATACTCCTGCCATCCGAGCGCGGAGGCGGAGATGCGGCGGGTGGCCGAGAAGGTCGTGGCCGACTATCCGGTCCGCGCGCTGGCCGCCGTCCACCGTGTGGGTGATCTGGCGGTGGGAGATATCGCGGTCGTCGTCGCCGTGTCCTGCCCGCACCGGGCGGAGGCCTTCGAGGCCTGCCGCAAGCTGATCGACGACCTCAAGCACGAGGTTCCCATCTGGAAACACCAGCGGTTCTCCGACGGTACGGAGGAGTGGGTCGGCGCCTGCTGACCGGGGGTCCGGGCATCTGAAACCCCGTCGGATGCCATGCGCCCCGATTTGCGTAACCGCCCCCCGGGCATGAGCGTTGAACCGGCAGACGACTAGTCTGCTGATCTGTCAGTTCGCGGTCGCCTATTGGGGAACGGGAGGTCGGAAATGGCTGCACTCGCCTGGCTGCTGATTCCGCTTTTCGCCGCTGTCGGAGCGGCGATATGGGCGCGCTGGGCAGCCCGTAATCGCACCAGCGGCGATGTGTCCGAACTCGCCGGTTACAGCCGGTTCCGCGAAGCGATGGAACGAGCCCACGCCGGGACCGGTGCCGAATCGGCGACACCCGCCGAGTGCGCCCCCGCGCAGCAGACCCCCGTCAGCTCGTAGCGTCCGTCCGCTCGTAGCGGGTCCCGCGAGGACCCCGTACGGACCGGCCCCACGGGTGGCCGCACAGGTCGGTCCCGTACTGTCGTTCCATGCCACGCCGCACCGCGACGATGCTCGCCTCCACCCTCGTGCTGATCGCGCTGCTCTGCGCCGGCGTACTGATCAAAGTGCCGTACGCGGAGATGTCTCCCGGCCCCACCGTGAACACGCTCGGCGACGCCGGCGGCGAGCCGGTGCTCCAGATCACCGGCCACCAGACGTACCAGACGACCGGGCACCTCAACATGACGACGGTCAGGGTCACCGGCGCGGACTACCGGATGAACCTGTTCGAAGCGGTCTACGGCTGGCTCGCGCACGACAGCGTGGTGGTCCCGCACGACACGCTCTACCCGGACGGCAAGACCGACGAGCAGTCCAACCAGGAGAACGCCGAGGAGTTCAGCCAGTCGCAGGAGAGCGCCAAGGTGGCGGCCCTGAACGAGCTGCACATCCCGGTGACGAGCTGGGTCATCGTCTCCTCGGTGGTCAAGGGCACCCCGGCCGAGGGCAAACTGCACGCCGGTGACGCCATCCAGGCCGTCGACGGCACCAAGGTCACCAAGCCCGCCGATGTCGCGACGCTCGTCACCAAGCACAAGCCCGGCCAGAACGTGGTCTTCACGATCGTGCCCGCCAAGGAGGCCGCGACCGCCAAGAAGGCCGGCAAGGCACCCTCGGGCGGCGAGAAGGTCACCATCACCACGGAGAAGGCGCAGGACAGCGACCGCGCCATCGTCGGCATCCAGGCCGGAAGCGACCACTCCTTCCCGTTCACCGTCGACATCAAGCTCGCCGACGTCGGGGGGCCGAGTGCCGGCCTCATGTTCTCGCTCGGCATCGTCGACAAGCTGACGCCCGAGGACCTGACCGGCGGAAAGTTCGTCGCCGGCACCGGCACGATCGACGACACCGGCCAGGTAGGCCCGATCGGCGGCATCGAGATGAAGCTGATCGGCGCACGCCAGGCGGGCGCCCGCTACTTCCTGACGCCCAAGGACAACTGCGCGGCCGCCGCGTCCGACATCCCCTCGGGCCTCACCCTGGTGAAGGTCGACACCATCCACGACGCCCGGCAGGCGCTCGACAAGATCCGTACGGGGGACACGGCCGGACTGCCGAGCTGCTCGGTCAAGTAACACCGGCCGCGCCCCCGCCGGTCGGCTAGGCGAAGGTCGCGGCCAACGCCTCGGCGAGGCCCGGCACCAGGTCGGGGCCGGTCAGGACCTCGGTCGCGGAGTCCTTCTCACGCAGCCGGATGGCGGACTCGCGGGCACCGCCGCGCAGCACCGCCACCGTCATCCGCACCTCCTGCCGGTCGGGGTGGGCGGCGACCCACGTGGCGAGTTCCTTGTCGCTCAGCCCCTCCGGCACGGAGGTCTCGGCGGACGGCGGCAGCATCAGGCGCTCCAGCGTGAGCGCGCAGCCGGCCACCGAGCCGGGCCAGGCGATCGTGCCGAGGAACTTGTCCAGCGGCTTGTTCCGCGGGATCTCCTCCTGCTCGATCGGGGTCAGCCCGGAGACCGGCGCGTCGTCGGCGGTGGAGACCAGGTTCGGGGCCTGGGCGCGGAGCTTGGCGGTGTCGACAAGCGCGAAGAGCCGGGCCGGCTTGTCCCAGCCGAGACCGGATGCGTACTCGTCGATTTCGAGGACCGCGCGGGTGAGCGGGCTCGCGGCCATCGGGGGACCTGAGGGGGAAACGTTGGACATGGACAACATCCTGCCCTCTTTCACCCCCCGATCGGGAACTGAGTAAAGCCTCAGTAAGTTGCATGAGTGGGCTCTACGATCGCTGGGCCCGCCCATACGACAGCGAACTTCGAGGTGCGCACCTTGGCTTTCCAGATGCCGGACCGCGGCTCAGGCCCGTCCGGGCCACGGATCAGAGTCGGCCGGCCGTCCCGCCGGGTCCGGACCCTGCTGATGACACTGGGCATTCTGGCCGTGCTTGCCATGGCCTTCGTCATGTTCGCGGGGTTCTGGACCGACTGGCTCTGGTACCGCTCGGTCCACTACTCGTCGGTCTTCACCACCCAGCTGTGGACGAAGATCGGATTGTTCTGCGTCTTCGGACTCCTGATGGCCCTCGCCGTCGGTCTGAACATCTGGCTGGCGCACCGGCTCCGGCCGCCGCTCAGCGCGATGTCCCTGGAGCAGCAGAGCCTCGACCGCTACCGGATGGGCATCGCGCCGTACAAGAAGTGGATGCTGCTCGGAATCACCGCGCTCATCGGCCTCATCGCCGGCGCCTCGGCCTCCGGTCAGTGGCGCACCTGGCTGATGTGGGTCAACGGGGTGCCGTTCGGCCAGAAGGACCCCCAGTTCAAGCTGGACGTGTCGTTCTACGCCTTCGACCTGCCCTGGTACCGGTTCCTGCTCGGCTTCGGTTTCGCCGCGGCCGTCCTCTCGCTCATCGCTGCCGCCCTCACGCACTACCTGTACGGCGGGCTGCGCATCACGAGCCCCGGCGCGCGCGCCACGGGAGCGGCCACCGGGCACCTCTCGGTGCTGCTCGGCGTCTTCGTGGTCCTCAAGGCCGTGGCGTACTGGCTGGACCGGTACGGGCTGGCGGTCAAGTCCAGTGACTTCAAGGCGACCAACAACTGGACGGGCCTTCGCTACGTCGACGCCAACGCGTATCTCCCGGCGAAGACGATCCTGTTCTGCATCGCGGTCATCTGCGCCGTGCTGTTCTTCGCGACGCTGTGGCGCCGGACCTGGCAGCTGCCCGTCATCGGTTTCGGCCTGATGGTGCTCTCGGCGATCCTGATCGGCGGGCTCTACCCGGCGATCGTGCAGAAGTTCCAGGTCCAGCCCAACGAGCAGGCCAAGGAAGCCCCGTACATCCAGAAGAACATCGATGCCACCCGCAAGGCGTACGACGTCGCCGACGCGGATGTGACGGACTACAAGGGCACCACGGACACCAAGGACAACGCGAAGCTGCGCTCGGACGCCGACTCGGCGGCCAGCTACCGCATCATCGACCCCAACGTCGTGTCGCCCGCGTTCCAGCAGCTCCAGCAGAAGCGCAAGTACTACCAGTTCCCCTCGACCCTTGACGTGGACCGTTACCAGGACAAGGACGGCAAGGAGCAGGACACCGTCATCGGTCTGCGCGAGCTCGACCTCAAGGGCATCGACAAGCGCAACTGGATCAACGACCACTTCACCTACACCCATGGCTTCGGCGCGATCGCGGCCAAGGGCACCAGTGTCGACGACAACGGCGCGCCGGACTTCACCGAGTCGGGGCTGCCCACCAGCGGCCAGCTCCCCTCGGACTACGAGCAGCGCGTCTACTACGGCGAGAAGACCGACCAGTACTCGATCGTCGGCGGGCCCCAGAAGGAGCTCGACTACGAGAGCGAGGGCAAGGGCCAGGTCACCACGAGCTTCCAGGGCAAGGGCGGCGTGAGCCTGTCCAACCCCTTCAACCGGGCCGCGTACGCCGTCACGTTCAACGAGCCGCAGATCCTGTACTCGGGTGCCATCGGCAAGGGATCGAAGATCCTCTACAACCGCACTCCGAAGGAGCGCGTCGAGGCGGTCGCACCCTGGCTGACCATCGACGGCGACGCCTACCCGGCGGTCGTCGGCAAGCGCATCCAGTGGGTCGTCGACGCGTACACGACGACCAATGGTTACCCCTACGCCTCGCGCACCACGCTCGGCGAGACCACCACGGACTCGCTGACCGACAACCAGCGCGCTGTGGTGGCCCAGCAGAACCAGGTCAACTACATCCGCAACTCGGTGAAGGCGACCGTCGACGCGTACGACGGCACGGTCACGCTCTACCAGTGGGACGACAAGGACCCGGTCCTCAAGACCTGGATGAAGGCGTTCCCCGGCACGGTGAAGGCCAAGTCGGCGATCCCGAAGGACCTCCTCACCCACCTGCGCTACCCGCAGGACATGTTCAAGGTCCAGCGCGAGCTGCTCACCCGCTACCACGTCACCGACCCCGCGCAGTTCTACAGCGGCAGTGACGCCTGGCAGGTGCCGGACGACCCGACCAACAAGGACAACAGCGCGGTTCCGCCGTACTACCTGTCCCTGAAGGTGCCGGGCGCCGAGAACCAGGGCAAGAAGTTCTCGCTGACCACGACCTTCACCCCCAACGGCCGGCCCAACCTGGGCGGTTTCATGGCGGTCGACGCCGATGCGGCGAGTTCGGACTACGGCAAGATCAGACTGCTGCGGGTCACGGACAACGTGCAGGGCCCGCAACAGGTGCAGAGCAGGCTGAACGGCTTGCCAGAAGTCGCCGAGTTCGTACGGAACCTGAGAGGCACCGACTCCGAGATCGACTACGGCAACCTGCTCACGGTGCCGCTCGGCGGGGGCTTCCTCTACGTCGAGCCGGTGTACGCGCGCGGTGGCAGCGCCAACTATCCGCTGCTGAGCAAGGTCGGCGTCGCCTACGGCGACAAGACGTTCTTCAAGAACAACCTGGCGGACGCGCTGAGCGCGGTCTTCGGGGCGGACGGGGCGACACCACCGTCCACGACCAACCCACCGTCCACGACCAACCCGCCCACCACGCCGCCGGCCTCCGGCAACGCCACGCTCCAGCAGGCCATCAACGACGCGCAGAAGGCGTACGAGGACGGTCAGAAGGCGCTCGCCAAGGGCGACTGGAAGGCCTACGGCGACAGTCAGAAGGCGCTCCAGGACGCCCTGAACAAGGCGGCCGAGGCCGAGCAGAAAGCGGGTAAGCCCGCAAGCTGACCCGCCAGGGCCGGAGCTGACCTGGGCAGATGGGTCGGCTCCGGTCGGGAGCCCCCTCCACCGCGTGGTAGCGTTGGGTTTACCGACGCGGGGTGGAGCAGCTCGGTAGCTCGCTGGGCTCATAACCCAGAGGTCGCAGGTTCAAATCCTGTCCCCGCTACTCACTGACGAGGGCCCGGATCCTTTCAAGGATCCGGGCCCTCGTCGCGTCCGAACCCCGTGCCGTCGACCAGGCCCGAGGGCGGGCGATGGCCGGGGAAAATGCCCGATTGCCGGTGGCTGGAACCCGGTGGCGTGAAATCTTGTCTTGTCAGGGGGAGTTGGGGTACACGGGTTTGGCGTGTCTCTCTGTGGGCATGTCGACAAAACGCTGAAGTGACCTCACGAGCTGCGGTATACCAGGTGTACGCCGGTTGCGGGTGGTGCGACGATGGTATTTATGGGGGACAGGGCAAGTCTGTTGGAGACAGGGCGGTTTGTGCAGACACGCTCGGATGAGGATGTTGACACCGCTGACGCCGAGACCGAGGCGCGGCACCGGCGTGCCGCCGACGGCGGCGACGCCGAGTCGATGAGCGTCCTCGGTTCCCTGCTGCTGCGCCGCGGCGACCTCGACAGCGCCGAGCCCTACCTTCGTGGCGCCACCGCCGAGGGCGACCGGGCCGCCGCCAACAACCTGGGTGTCCTGCTCCACCAGCGCGGCTACACCGACGAGGCGGCCGGTTGGTGGCGCATCGCCGCCGTCGCCGGATCCGCCGCAGCGGCGCACGCGCTCGGCCGCCACTACCGCGAGCGCGGCGACGAGCCGGCCGCCGAGTACTGGCTGCGCCAGTCCGCCGAGCAGGGCCACGCGCTCGGCGCGTACGCCCTCGCCGACCTCTTGGAACACCGCAGCGACGTGGGCGCCGAGCGGTGGCTGCGCGCCGCCGCGGAGCAGGGCCACCGCGAGGCCGCCTACCGTCTTGCCCGCCTCATCGACCGGCGCGGCGAGGACGGGACGGCCGGCGAAGGCCACGGTGACATCGCTGTCGAACGGGCGCCCGAAGGGGAGAGCGCCGCCGACGAGGCCGAGCCGTGGTACCGGCAGGCCGCCGCGCGTGGCCACCGCCGCGCCGCCCTGCACCTCGGCGCGATCCTGGAGAAGCGCGGCGACCTGAAGGAAGCGGGTCGCTGGTATCTGACCTCCGCCAAGGACGGCGAGGCCAAGGCCGCCTGCGCGCTCGGCTTTCTGCTGCGCGACGCGGGAGACGAGGAGAGCGCCGCCGTGTGGTGGCTGCGCGCCGCCCAGGACGGCGACGGCAACGCCGCCAACGCGCTCGGCGCGCTGCACGCCGCGCGCGGCGAACAGCAGACCGCCGAGCGCTGGTACCGCGCGGCCATGACCGCGGGCGACGTGAACGGGGCGTACAACCTCGGGCTGCTCTGCGCCGCGCAGAACCGGACGGCCCAGGCCGAGCAGTGGTACCGCAGAGCGGCGTACAGCGGACACCGCGAGGCGGCCAACGCGCTCGCGATCCTGCTGCTCCAGGCCGGCGACCCGACCGGCGCCGAGCCCTGGTTCTCCAAGGCCGCCGAGGCCGGCAGCGTGGACGCCGCCTTCAACCTCGGCATCCTCTTCGCCGGGCGCGACGACGACCGCACCGCCCTGAAGTGGTACGAGCGGGCCGCGGCCGCCGGACACACCGACGCCGCCCTCCAGGTCGGCATCGCGCTGTTGCGGGACGGCGAGGAGCAGGCCGCCGAGCGCCATCTGCGGTGCGCGGCGGGCGGCGGCAGCGCCGAGGCCGCGTTCCGGCTCGCCACCGTCCTCGACGCGCGCCAGCCCCCGCCCGGGCCGCCGGCGCTCGGCGAGCCGATGGCCGAGAAGACGGAGTGCGAGGAGTGGTACGAGCGTGCCGCGCAGCAGGGCCATCGCCGCGCGCAGGTGCGGGTCGGCATGCTGGCCGCCGCGCGGGGCGACCTGGAGGCGGCCGCGCGCTGGTACGGGGAGGCGGCCGAGGCCGGCAGCCGCAACGGCGCGTTCAACCTCGGGCTGCTGCTGGCCCGTGAGGGCCGCGAGCGCGAGGCGGCCCTGTGGTGGACCCGCGCGGCCCACGCCGGACACGGGCGGGCCGCGCTGCGCCTCGCCCTGCTCGCCGCCCGCCACGGCGAGCTGAGCGAAGGGCAGCGCTGGTGTGCGAGGGCGGTCGAGCTGGGCCCCGCGGAGGTCGCGGAGCGCGCGGCGCGGCTGCGCGAGGCGCTGCACCAGGAGCTCACGGCCTAGAGGACCCGGGGTCCCTGGGGGCTGAGGGGCCCAGGGGAACAGATTTGCGCTGGTCGGTGCCGTCCCGTAAGGTTGGGTTCACCGACGCGGGGTGGAGCAGCTCGGTAGCTCGCTGGGCTCATAACCCAGAGGTCGCAGGTTCAAATCCTGTCCCCGCTACTTGCAGGCTGAGGCCCGAATCCTTTGGGGGATTCGGGCCTCAGTCGTTTTGTCGTCTGCCCAGGCGTCAGCCCGGCCGACGCGTGAGCCGCGTCCAGCCGTATCCAGCCGTGTTTCAAGCATCGGCCTGGCGGAAGCGCCAGAAGAAAGAAGCCCTCCGGCCGGCGGCCGGAGGGCTTCTTCGCGTTGCGGGGGATCGGTCAGGCGGCCGCGCAGTTCGGGCAGGTGCCGCGGTAGGTGACCTCGACGGCCGCGATAGTGAAGCCGAAGCGCTCGCTGTCGGGCAGGTCCGCCAGCGGATTGCCCTGCGGGTGGACGTCGCGGATCGCGCCGCACTGCGCGCACACCAGGTGCTGGTGCGGGCGGTGCGCGTTCGGGTCGTAGCGCTTGGCGCGACGGTCGGTGGAGACCTCAAGGATCTCACCGAGCGTCACCAGCTCGCCCAGCGTGTTGTAGACCGTGGCCCGGGAGATCTCGGGCAGGCGCTCCACCGCGCGCGCGTGCACTTCGTCAGCGGTCAGGTGGACGTGGTCGCCGTTCAGGACCTCGGCCACGACGCGCCGCTGTGCGGTCATCCGCCAGCCGCGGCCACGCAATCGCTCCAACAGGTCACTCATGGGCACCAGCCTAACAGGGGAAGAGGCCCAGTCCCGAACAGGTGTGGGTTTGGATCACTGTTTGACTTAGACAATGTCCATTGTAGGATCGAGTCCGGTAGTTACCCAGGGACAGGACTTGCAGGACATGACGCAGGAGGCGCACGTGACACAGGGACCGCTCACCACGGAGGCCGGCGCACCGGTTGCCGACAACCAGAACAGCGCGACCGCGGGCGCGGGCGGTCCGGTCCTGATCCAGGACCAGTCGCTCCTGGAGAAGCTCGCCCACTTCAACCGCGAGCGCATCCCGGAGCGCATCGTGCACGCCCGGGGCGCGGGTGCTTACGGCACCTTCACCGTGACCCGTGACGTCTCGCAGTGGACGCGCGCCGCGTTCCTCTCCGAGGTCGGCAAGGAGACCGAGACCTTCCTGCGCTTCTCCACCGTGGCCGGCAACCTCGGCTCCGCCGACGCCGTGCGCGACCCCCGCGGCTTCGCGCTGAAGTTCTACACGGAGGAGGGGAACTACGACCTGGTCGGCAACAACACGCCCGTCTTCTTCATCAAGGACGCCATCAAGTTCCCCGACTTCATCCACACGCAGAAGCGCGACCCGTACACCGGCAGCCAGGAAGCCGACAATGTCTGGGACTTCTGGGGCCTGAGCCCCGAGAGCACCCACCAAGTGACGTGGCTCTTCGGCGACCGCGGCATCCCGGCCACCCTGCGGCACATGAACGGCTTCGGCTCGCACACGTTCCAGTGGAACAACGAGGCCGGCGAGGTCTTCTGGGTCAAGTACCACTTCAAGACCGACCAGGGGATCAAGAACCTCACCCAGGACGAGGCCAACAAGCTCGCAGGCGAGGACCCCGACAGCCACCAGCGCGACCTGCGTGAGGCCATCGAGCGCGGCGACTTCCCGTCCTGGACCGTGCAGGTGCAGATCATGCCGGAGGCGGACGCGGCGACGTACCGCTTCAACCCGTTCGACCTCACCAAGGTGTGGCCGCACGCGGACTACCCGCCGATCGAGATCGGCAAGCTGGAGCTCAACCGCAACCCGGAGAACATCTTCGCCGAGGTCGAGCAGTCCGTCTTCAGCCCCGCGCACTTCGTCCCCGGCATCGGTCCCTCCCCGGACAAGATGCTCCAGGGCCGTCTCTTCGCGTACGGCGACGCCCACCGCTACCGCGTCGGCATCAACGCCGACCACCTTCCGGTGAACCGCCCGCACGCCACCCAGGCGCGCACCAACTCCCGTGACGGCTACCTGTACGACGGCCGCCACAAGGGCACGAAGAACTACGAGCCCAACAGCTTCGGCGGTCCCGTCCAGACCGACCGCCCGCTCTGGCAGGGCAGCACCGTCACCGGGGTCACCGGCACCACCGTCGCGCCGGTGCACGCCGAGGACAACGACTTCGTGCAGGCCGGAAACCTCTACCGGCTCTACTCCGAGGACGAGAAGGCCCGTCTCATCGACAACCTGGCCGGGTTCATCGCCAAGGTGTCCCGTGACGACATCGCCGACCGCGCGATCAACAACTTCCGCCAGGCGGACGCCGACTTCGGCAAGCGGCTCGAAGCCGCGGTCCAGGCCCTTCGCGGCTGAACCGGGCCCGCTCGCCGGGGATGAACAGAGGGCCGGACCCCTTCGGGGGTCCGGCCCTCTGGCGTCCGCCGGGCGAGGATGAGGAATGCCCGCCCGTGGTCAGCAGGCCGGCGGGTCAGCCCGTCAGTGCGCTCTCGCGGCGCGTCGGGGACCAGCAGCGGATGATGTCGCGGACCGAGACGATGCCGACCGGTCCGTGGTCGTCGAGGACGATCAGATGGCGGAAGCCGCCGTGCGTCATCGCCGTCGCGGCCTCGACCAGGGTCCAGGCCGGCGCCGCGAAGACGACGTCCGTGGTGGTGTGGGTGGCGGCGGTCTCGTGGTCGGGGTCCTGGCCCAGGCCGACGGAGTTGAGGATGTCGCGCTCGGTGAGGATGCCGAGGCCGCTGGTGTCGGGGTCGAGGACGATGGCCGCGCCGACCCGGCGCGCGGACATCAGGCGGGAGGCTTGCCGGAGGGTGTGGGCGGGGCCGATGGTGAGGACCATCGTGCTCATGGCGTCACGGACGAGCATGAAAGGAGCCACCTCCTGGGTGGATTCGACTACCGGCACGGCGAACGGAGCCCGCTCCGGAAGGAATTCACAAGTTCACAAGTGGGGGGACTCCTAGAGTCGCATCACGGCCGGTCGTCAACAAGGGGTGGGTAGAAGTAAGTTGAGGGGCGCGTAAAAGTACGACTCACGCCCCACAGCGGCCCCATGCGCGAGCCGGGCCAAGCCCGAGCCGGCCGGAGGCCAAGCCTGAGCCGGCCCGAGCATGCGCACCGCCGTCAGGACTGGGGCGCGTCGCCCAGGTAGCCGAGCAGTTCCTCGTGGAGCAGGCCGTTGGACGCCGCCGCGTTGCCGCTGTGCGGGCCGGGCCGGCCGTCGAGGCCGGTGAAGACGCCCCCGGCCTCCTGCACCACGATCACATTGGCCGCCATGTCCCACATCGACAGCTCGGGCTCCGCGCAGAAGTCCACCGAGCCCTCGGCGACCATCATGTACGGCCAGAAGTCGCCGTACGCCCGGGTGCGCCAGCACTCCCGGGTCAGATCGAGGAAGTCGTCGAGCTTGCCCTGCTCCTCCCAGCCGCTCAGCGAGGAGTACGCGAACGAGGCGTCGGGCAGCTTGGAGACGCTGGACACCTTCAGGCGGGTCGCCGAGGTGAGGCTGCGGCCGGTGAACGCGCCGTGGCCTTTCGCCGCCCACCAGCGCCGGTTCAGGGCGGGCGCCGACACGACGCCGACCACCGGCTGGAAGCCGTTCTGACCGGCCTCCATCAGGGAGATCAGGGTCGCCCACACCGGCACGCCGCGGACGTAGTTCTTGGTGCCGTCGATCGGGTCGACCACCCAGCGCCGCGGGCCCGTGCCCTCAAGGCCGTACTCCTCGCCGAGGATCGCGTCACGCGGCCGCGCCCGGTGCAGATGCCCCCGGATGACCTCTTCGGCCGCCTTGTCGGCCTCGCTCACCGGCGTCATGTCGGGCTTCGTCTCGACCACCAGGTCGAGCGCCTTGAACCGGTCCATGGTGGCCGCGTCGGCGGCGTCCGCGAGGACGTGGGCGAGACGCAGATCATCGTGATAGTCGGGCATGGCCACCACCGTAGCGACCGTCCGCGGTACGGACCACAGCGCCCGCACTCCGGGACGCCCCCGTGCCCGCCCCTGGCGCCCCTTGACACTTGATTGGCGCCCGTCAACGCTGAACGCGGAGCCGCCCGCAGGCCGTCGGGGGCCCGGGAGGCGACCATGCCCACAGCGCGGGAATCCTTACTGGACGCCGCTCTCTCGGCGCTCGCGGAACTGCCGTGGCCGGCGGTGCGCATGGTGGACGTGGCGGCCGCCGCCGGGGTTTCGCGGCAGACCCTCTACAACGAGTTCGGCAGCAAGGAGGGGCTCGCCCGCGCGCTGGTGCGCTGGGAGGCCGACGTGTATCTGCGCGGCGTCGACAGAGCGCTCGCCGAGCCCGGGCCCCCTGCCCCCGACCCCTCCGGCTCAGCCGAGCGCCTGGTCCGCTGCTCAGCCGAGCGCCTGGTCCGCGTCGCGGAGTGGACGCTCGGTTCGGCCCGTTCCAGCGCCCTGGTGCGAGCGCTGCTCACGGGCGCCTGGAGCGAACGGCTTCCCGCGCCCTCGGTCCGTACCACCGCGCCGGTATCCGCCGTGCCCGCCCAGCGCCGGGCCGACGCCGGGGTGCCCGGCCCGGCCGAACTCGTCGCCGCGGTACGGGACAGGGCGCTCGCGGTGCTCGAACGGGAGGTGCCCGGAGCCGATCCGGTGGAGCTCGGCCGCTACTGCGAGACGGCGGTTCGGCTCGGCCTGTCCTTCGTGGTGGCGCCGGTCGGACGGGGCGAGGGCCACGCCGGACAGCTGCGCGCGGTGCTCGCCGGGCTGTCGGTGCGCGCGGTGGGACGACCCGGCTCACGGGTGGACGCGCCGGCGACGGCCGGAGCGGCCCGGGTCAGTGCGCCGAGCCCGAGATCTGCAGGCCGATCACACCCACGATGACCAGCGAGATCGACACCAGTTTCAGGGTCGAGACCACATCGCCGAGGAAGACCATGCCGTAGATGGCGGTACCGGCCGCCCCGATGCCCGTCCACACCGCGTAGGCGGGCCCCACGTCCAGCTTCCGAAGCGACAGCGTCAGCAGACCGAAGGAGCCGAGTGCGAACGAGGCGAACGCGATCGTCGGCCACAGCCGGGTGAAACCGTGCGACAGCTTCAAGCAGACGGCGAACCCTGTTTCCAGGATCCCCGCCACCACGACCAGCAGCCACGCCATTGTCCTGGGCCTCCCGCAACGCGTCTCGTCACCGACTGCATGGTCACTGCACGGTCAACACCTGGTGTGATTATGCAATGCGAGGCACGTACCCGCCCGGGGAAACGGTCAGTCCCCCTCGCGTCGCTCCCGTGTCGCGAGCAGACGGCGCAACGAGTACAGCCGGGCCGGATCCGCGTGCCCGTCCGCGACCCACTGGTCGAGCGCGCACTCCGCCTCGTCGTGGCTGCACGCGCGCGGACAGTTCTCGGTGCCCGGCACGAGATCGGGGAAGGCCAGGATCACCCGGGACGGGTCGACGTGGTGCAGGCCGAAGGAGCGTACGCCCGGGGTGTCGACGACCCAGCCGCCGTCCGCGCTGTCCAGGGGCAGCGCGAGCGCGGACGTGGTGGTGTGGCGGCCGCGCCCGGTGACCGCGTTGACATGGCCGGTGACGCGCCGCTGTGCCTCCGGCACCAGCGCGTTGACCAGGGTCGTCTTGCCGACGCCCGAGTGGCCGACGAACGCGGTGACCCGGCCGTGCAGATGCTCGCGCACCCGGTCCGCCGCGTCGCCCTCGTACAGCTCCTCGCGTGAGGTGACCACGAACGGGACGCCCAACGCGCCGTACATGTCCAGGAGTTCACCGGCCGGCGCCAGGTCCGACTTGGTCAGGACCAGGAGCGGTGCGAGCCCGCCGTCGTACGCCGCCACCAGACAGCGGTCGATGAGGCGGGGGCGCGGCTCGGGGTCGGCGAGCGCGGTGACGATGGCGAGCTGGTCGGCGTTGGCGACGACGACGCGCTCGTACGGGTCGTCGTCGTCGGCGGTGCGCCGCAGCACCGAGGTGCGCTTGCCGATCCGTACGATCCGGGCGAGCGTGTCCTTCTTGCCGGACAGATCGCCCACGATGTCGACCCGGTCGCCCACCACCGCCGCCTTGCGGCCCAGTTCGCGGGCCTTCATGGCGTGGATCGAGCGGCCCTCGACCAGGCAGGTGAGCCGGCCGCGGTCCACGGTGAGGACCATGCCCTCGGCCGCGTCCTCGTGCTTGGGGCGGATGCTGGTGCGAGGGCGGTTGCCCTTGGGGTTGGGGCGGACGCGGATGTCGTCCTCGTCCGGGTTCTTGCCGTAGCGGCGCATGGTCTTAAGCCCCGCTCAGCTTCCCGACCCCGCCAGCATGGATTCCCACATGTCGGGGAAGTCGGGCAGCGTCTTGGCCGTCGTCGCCACGTTCTCGATGTGCACGCCCTCCACCGCGAGGCCGATGATCGCGCCGGCCGTCGCCATCCGGTGGTCGTCGTAGGTGTGGAAGACGCCGCCGTGCAGGGCGCGCGGGCGGATGTGCAGCCCGTCCTCGGTCTCCGTCACATCACCGCCGAGCTCGTTGATCTCCTTGGTGAGCGCGGCCAGGCGGTCCGTCTCGTGCAGCCGCAGGTGCGCGACGCCGCGCAGCGTGGAGGGCGAGTCGGCGAGCGCCGCGACGGCGGCGATGCCCGGAGTGAGCTCGCCGACCTCGCTCAGGTCGACGTCGATGCCGTGGATACGGCCGGAGCCCGTGAACACCAGCCCGCGGTCGGTCAGTTGGCAGGCGCCGCCCATCTCGGTGAAGATCTGGCGCAGCTGGTCGCCGGGCTGGGTGGTGCGGGCCGGCCAGTCGGAGATGACGACGGTGCCGGCGGTGATGAGCGCGGCGGCCAGGAACGGCTGGGCGTTGGAGAGGTCGGGCTCGACGGTCAGGTCGCGGCCGAGCAGCGCGGAGTGGGTGACCCGCCACACGTTCGGCTCGCCGCCCGTCTCCGGCTCGTCCACCTGGGCGCCGACGCAGCGCAGCATGTCGACCGTCATCCGGATGTGCGGCATCGACGGCAGGGCCGCGCCCACGTGGCGTACCTCGACGCCCTGGTTGAAGCGGGGTGCGGAGAGCAGCAGGGACGAGACGAACTGGGAGCTGGACGAGGCGTCGATCTCCACCCGGCCGCCTTCGAGGGCGCCCGCGCCGTGCACGGTGAGGGGGAGCGCGCTGCGGTTGTCGTCGTCGATGCGGGCGCCGAGCGCGCGCAGCCCGTCGATGACGCCGCCGAGCGGGCGCTCGTAGGAGCGCGGGTCGCCGTCGAAGCGGACCGGTCCGTCGGCGAGCGCGGCGACGGGGGGAAGGAAGCGCATGACGGTGCCGGCGTTGCCGACGTCGACGGTGGCCGGGCCGTGCAGGCCGGCCGGGATCACGCGCCAGGCCTCGCCTGAGCCGTCGGGGCCCACGCCCTCCTCGATGCCGACCCCCAGGGTGCGCAGGGCCTCCGCCATCAGGAGGGTGTCGCGGGAGCGCAGGGGGCGGCGCAGCCAGCCGGGTTCGGCGGCAAGCGCGGCCAGGACGAGCCCGCGATTGGTGACCGATTTCGATCCGGGCACGGTGACCGTCGCGTCGACGGCTTTGCTCGCGAGAGGGGCGGGCCAGAGGGCGTGGTGCACGGGCGTTTCGGTCATGGTCCTTACTTTAGTGGGGCCGTGGACTAGACACCGAGCAGCCAGCGGCCCCCACCGATCAGGGAACAGACAGAAACCGCGTGGAAGAGGAAGAGCCAGAGCGCCGGCGGTACGTGGGTGAGCCGGGCGAGCTGGTCGGCGTCCGAGTCGCCGTCGTTGTGCCGGCGGCGCTTGCGCTGGAGCTCGAACGCCGGGCGTACGCCGCCGAGCAGCAGGAACCACACGGCCGTGTACGCGAACGCGGACTGCACATCGGGGCCGGTCAGCCACGAGATGAGCAGGAACGCGGCGCCGGTGATCACCGCGGTCAGGACGCCGTACGCGTTGCGGATCATCACCAGCATGGCGAGGAGCAGCGCCGTGGCCAGCCACAGGAAGAGCGTGACGTGGTGGGCGGTGAGCAGCCAGGCGCCGCCGAGGCCGAGCAAGGGCGGCGCGGTGTATCCGGCGGCCGCGGTGAGGATCATTCCCAGGCCGTAGGGCTTGCCCCGGCTCACGGTGAGGCCGCTGGTGTCGGAGTGCAGCCGGATGCCGTCGAGGCGGCGCCCCGAGACGAGCGCCACCAGGCCGTGGCCGCCCTCGTGGGCGATGGTGATGGCGTTGCGGGACAGCCGCCACAGGCTGTGCGGGACGACCGCGGCGAGCGCGACCAGGCCGGTCGCGACGACCAGCCACCGGTCCGGTGGGCTCTGGGTGCCGAAGAGCTGGAGGTCTTGCAGCGCTGACATGTCGGGGACGGCTCCTCATGGGGTACGGGCGCCGTGGCAGTCTGGCACCGGGCACCGCACAGGCGTGCGGCGGGTGGTCGGCCCGGGCCGGGTAGCGCGCGGTGTGTGCTGGACAGGGCGAGCACCGCCGTGCGTGATGGATAGGACGAGCACCGCCGTGCGTGATGGATAGGACGAGCACCGCCGTGCGTGATGGATAGGACGAGCACCGCCGTGCGAAAGGTTCCGCCGTCCCGGACGGCGCAGGCCACCCCGGGCGTGCACCGGCCACCGGGCTCCCCCGCCGGCCGGTACCGGCGGTCTGCCACCCTTGGGGGCTGCGAAGACGGCGCACCGCGGTGGCTCGGTGCGGGACACGGCCGTACGACCAGCGTCGGTGCGGCTCAGTTGGGGAGGCTGGACATGTGCGGCAGGTACGCGGCGAGTCGCGCGCCCGAGGATCTCGCCGGGGTCTTCGACGTGGAGAAGTGGGACCCGGCCGAAACGGTGGAGCCCGACTGGAACGTGGCCCCCACCAAAGAGGTCTACGTCGTCCTCGAACGCCCCCTCAAGGACACCGATGAGCCCCGCCCGGTCCGTCAGCTGCGCAAGCTGAAGTGGGGGCTCGTCCCTTCGTGGGCGAAGTCACCCGAGGGCGCCGCCCGGATGATCAACGCGCGGGCCGAGACGGTCCACGAGAAGCCCTCCTTCAGGAAGCCGTTCTCCTCGCGCCGCTGCATCATCCCCGCCGACGGCTACTACGAATGGGTCACCGGCACGGGGGAGCGCGAGCTGGAGGTCGAGGGCAGGAAGAAGCGGCCGCGCAAGCAGCCGTACTTCGTGACCCCGTCGGACGGCTCGGTCTTCGCGATGGCCGGGCTCTACGAGTTCTGGCGCGACCGCACCCTGCCCGACGACCACCCGGCGGCGTGGTGGGTGACCTGCTCGGTGGTGACCACCGAGGCGGAGACCGGTCCGCTGGGTGTCGCCCCCGCGGAGGGCCCGTTCTCCCTCGCCGACATCCACCCCCGGATGCCGCTGATGCTGACCCCGGACCGCTGGTCGGCGTGGCTGGACCCGGCCCGTCAGGACAGCGAGGAGGTGCGGGACCTGCTCGCACCGCCGCCGGGCGGCCTGATGCGGGCGTACCCGGTGTCGACGGCCGTCAGCAACGTGCGCAACAACGGACCCGAACTGCTGAAGGAGCTGGAGGGACCGGAAGAGGGCACCTTGTTCTGATCCTTTTCTGATCCGCGTCCCGGCTGCCCATCGCGCCCCTTGTTCTGTCGCAGGATGGGGTCCGTGAGCGACAGCGAGATCGTTGAGACCGGCGCCGGTGAGGCGCGCATCACCTGGCGGCCCGCGGCCGAGGCCCGCCTCGTCCTTGCGGTGAGCCATGGTGCGGGTGGCGGCATCGAGGCCCGCGACCTGCAGGCCCTGGCCGCCGCGCTGCCCCCGCTCGGGGTGAGTGTGGCCCTGGTGGAGCAGCCGTGGCGAGTGGCCGGCAAGAAGCTGGCCCCGGCGCCGAAGACGCTGGACACCGGCTGGCGCGACCTGTGGCCCGCCCTGACCGCGAAGGGGCTGCCCGTCGTCGCGGGCGGCCGCAGCGCCGGGGCGCGGGTGGCCTGCCGCACGGCGGCGGAGCTCGGCGCGGCCGGGGTCCTGGCCCTGAGCTTCCCGCTGCACCCCCCGGGCAGGCCCGAGAAGACCCGGGCCCCCGAGCTGCTCGGCGCAGGCGTCCCCACCCTGGTCGTGCAGGGCGGCAACGACCCCTTCGGCAAGCCCGCCGAATTCCCCGATGGGCCGTACGGGATGACGGAGGTGCCCGGCGCCGACCACGGGTTCGCCGTCCCCAAGCGCGGCTCCCTCACCCAGCAGGACGCACTGGAGGTGATCACGGTGGCGGTCGGCGGCTGGCTCGGCGCGCTCGCCCTCTGACGCAGCGAAGCTCGCCCTCTGACGTCGGCAAGCTCGCCGTCCGACGCCGGGAATGCCGGACGGGAGGCGGCTGTTATGGGCGACGTAAGGGATACGCAGACCAGCTGTGGAGAGGGAGTCCGTCGCATGGGTTCGACCATCTGCCCGAGCCGCAAGGCCGCCTCTGACCTGGAGTGGACGGTGCTTTCCGCGGCCAAGGCCAGCTCTATTCGAGCGGCGGGCGGGGCGGATCGTCGTCTATCCTCCGATTCGAGTGGGTCCGGCTTCGGGCCCAGCACACCGTTCGAGGAGGTGGGTCCGGTCACAGGGACCGACGACGGCCACGTGGAAGAGACCACCGCCGAGCGCAACGCGCGCTTCGAGCGGGACGCCCTGGGCTACCTCGACCAGATGTACTCGGCGGCGCTGCGCATGACGCGCAACCCGGCCGATGCGGAGGACCTGGTGCAGGAGACGTACGCCAAGGCGTACGGGTCGTTCCACCAGTTCCGCGAGGGCACCAACCTGAAGGCTTGGCTCTACCGGATTCTCACCAACACCTTCATCAACTCCTACCGCAAGAAGCAGCGCGAGCCCCAGCGCAGCGCCGCCGAGGAGATCGAGGACTGGCAGCTCGCGCGCGCCGAGTCCCACATGTCCACGGGGCTGCGCTCCGCCGAGTCGCAGGCGCTCGACCACCTGCCCGACTCGGACGTGAAGGCCGCCCTCCAGGCCATTCCGGAGGAGTTCCGCATCGCCGTGTATCTCGCGGACGTAGAGGGCTTTGCGTACAAGGAGATCGCGGACATCATGGGTACACCCATCGGTACGGTGATGTCCCGACTGCACCGGGGCCGCCGCCAACTGCGCGGAATGCTGGAGGACTACGCCCGTGACCGCGGGCTCGTCCCGGCCGGCGCCGGTGAGTCGGACGAAGCGAAAGGCTCGGGCTCATGAGCTGCGGAGAGCCGCACGAGACGGACTGCTCCGAGGTCCTGGACCATCTGTATGAGTTCCTGGACCACGAGATGCCGCCCACGGACTGCAACAAGTTCGAGGTGCACTTCGAGGAGTGCTCGCCGTGCCTGGAGAAGTACGGCCTGGAGCAGGCCGTCAAGAAGCTGGTCAAGCGCTGCTGCGGCTCGGACGACGTGCCGAGTGACCTGCGCTCCAAGGTGATGGGCCGCATCGACCTGATCCGCTCGGGGCAGGCCGTGCCCGAGCAGGACGTCGTCACGGGAGAGGTGCCGACGCTCAGGCCCGAGTGACCTTGGCGCCCGCCCGCTGTGCCGCGGACGATCACGAGCGACGATCAAGAATGGTGAACTGCCGCCCGCGGCAGGACAGTTGAGAGCGGTCCCGGCCATCGGCCGGGGCCGCTCTCCGCTTTTCCCGCGTCGCTTTCCCACACCATTTTCCGCGCCACGTCACCCGTAGGTGCGAATCCGGGTGGCTCGAAACCCCCTATTTGGTCCATGCGCCTGACCGCCGCCGCCCACGGGCCTATCCTCGCGAAGCTGTACGCAACGGGCTGCCCGGGCGGATGGGGAGGTGGGGGCCATGGCGGAGCCGCGGGGACCGCGGGACATTCCGGCAGGCGCGCGCCTCGCCGTCACGTGCGCCGTCGTGGGCGCCACTGCGTGTGCCCTGCCCGTGCTGCACCAGGGCGTGCCCTGGCCGGCCGTCGCGCTCCTGGCCGGTCTGTACGCGCTCTGCGAATGGCCGGCCCGCTGCCCGGTCCTGGCCGGCCGGGTGGACGTGCCGATCGCCGCAGGATCCTTCTTTCCGGTGCTGCTCGCCGCCGTCTTCCTGCTTCCGCCCGCCGCGGCCGCCCTCGTCGCGGTGCCGGGCGCGCTCATCGCGTACGTCGAGGACGAGCCGCGCCGGGTGCGCCGGGCCTGGCGGGCCGCCGAACTCGCCCTCGCGGCCTCGACGGCGGCCCGCGCGCACGAGCTGCTCGGCGGCCGGGCCGCGCTCGGCGGACGCGGCCCGGGCTCCGCCCCCGACTTTCCGTACGCCCTGCTGCCGGCCGGGGCCGCCGCCCTCGTCTTCTGCCTGGTCCTCACCGCGCTCGACGGGCTCATTCTCGCCACCGCCGAACGCCGCCCCGCCCGCACCGCCTGGCGCGGTCTCCTGCTGCGCTCGCTCGCCCCGCACTGTGTGCACGGGCTCGCCGGGCTGATGATGGCCGTGCTGTGGCGCAGCCGGTTCGGGCCGCCCGCCGCGCTGTTCGTGCTGCTTCCCATGTACATCTCCTGCTGGGTCTTCGCCCAGTACCAGCGCGAGCGCGCCGCCCACCAGGCCACCATCCGCGCCCTCGTCCAGGCCGTCGACATCAAGGACCGCTACACCCGCGGCCACAGCGAACGCGTCGGCCGGGCCTCGGAGATGATCGCCCGCGAACTCGGCATGGAGGAAGGGCGGTTGGAGGTCATCCGGTTCGCCGGGATCCTCCACGACGTCGGCAAGCTCGGCGTGCCGACCCGGGTCCTCAGGAAGGACGGCCCGCTCACCCCGGAGGAGCGCGCGGTGATCGAGCTGCACCCCGAGTACGGCCATGAGATGGTCCGCGGCATCGGCTTCCTCGGCGAGGCCCGCGCCGCGATCCTGCACCACCACGAACGGCTCGACGGCAGCGGCTACCCCTACGGGCTCGTCGGCACCCAGATCCCCGAGGCCGCCCGGGTGGTGGCGGTGGCCGACGCGTTCGACGCGATGACCTCGACCCGCTCCTACCGGCGGGCCCGGCCCGTCGCGGCAGCCGTCACCGAACTGGAACGCTGTGCGGGCGCACAGTTCGACCCGCGGATGGTGGACGGCCTGGTGCGGGCGCTCACCCGCCACGGCTGGCACGTGGAGGTCACCGCGGACGAGCCGGGGACGCCGGGCGGCCGCGGAAACGTGCCTGTGCCCAGGCCCACCGGAGCGGATCACGCCCAGCCGCCGGCCCACCCGCGCCCGCCCCGAGCCGCGCCCCTCCCGCGCCCCGGCGGCCGGACGTGACCGCCCGGGCCACCGCCCCCGTGCTCGTCACCCACGCCCTGGCCTCGGCCCTCACCGCCTGGGCGCTCGTCGCGACCCTGCGCGGCGGCCTCACCGAGCCCCGCACCGCGGCCGCCTTCGGCGCCCTCATCGTCGTGGGGGAGCTGGCCCGGTGGGGTGCCAGGGACGGCGAGCGGGACCCCGCGCCGCTCGCCTCCGCGGGAGCGCTGGCCTACGCGCTGCTCGGCGAGAGCGCCGGGCACGCCACCCGGCACGGGGTGCTCCAGGTGATCGCCGTGGTGGTGGCCGCGATGCTGCTCGGTTCCGTACCGCATGTGGCCGCCGGGCGCGGGCCGAGCGCGGACGAGATGGCCCGCCGGGTGCTCACCGTGGCTTTCGCCGCCGTCTGCTTTCAACCGCTCTACAACTCCGGGCTGCTCGACGACCGGGTCGGTTACGGACCCTCCTTCGCCTTCGTCCTCCTGCTGCTGCTCGTGCTGACCGCGCTGTGCGACGCGGTGGTCGCCGCCCTGCTCCTGTGCGCCCGCACCCGCTATCCCTTCGGCCCGCTCCTCCGTGACGAGCTGCGCGGACTGCTCGGCATCGGCTCCGCCGTCTGCGCCACCGGCACCGTGATCGCCCTCGCGGTCGCCGTCGCCGGCCTGTGGGCGCTGCCCGTCTTCTGTGTGCCGCTGCTCCTCACCCAACTGGCCTTCCGGCGGTACGCCGCCGTCCGCACCACCTACCGCCAGACCATCACCTCACTGGCCCGCGCCACCGAGATCGCCGGATACACCAAACCGGGCCACGCCCGCCGGGTCGCCCAGCTCAGCCGGGCCGTCGGGCGCGAGCTCGGGCTCTCCGAGAGCGAGCTGACCGTCCTGGAGTACGCCGCGCTCATGCACGACATCGGGCAGCTGTCCCTGCTCGACCCCGTCCCCGCCGGCGCCACCGCCGCCCTGCCCGCCGGCGAACAGCGCCGCATCGCCCTGCTCGGCGGCGCCGTCGTCCGCCAGACCGGCGTCCCCGCCGACGTCGCCCTGATCGTCGAGCGGCAGGCCGACCCGTACCGGGAACAGCCGCTCGCCGCCCGGATCATCCGCGCGGTGAACGCCTACGACGACCTCGCCGAAGGCACGGCGGGACCGGGCAGCCCGCTGAACGCACTCGAACAGCTGCGCCTCGGCACCGGCCGTGACTACCATCCGCACGTTGTCGAATCCCTGGCACGCGTGCTGGCCCGGGGCTGTCTGACCCGGGTGCCACCTGGGTAACCCAGGAGTAATGAGCGGCCTTCCGGCCGGGCATGGTTGGATGCGAAAAGAACCCAGAAAACTGGGAGACCGTAAGACCGACCCGGTAGTCGGGGCCGGTCTGGGCAGGCGGGAATCGTGAGGATCTTCGGCAAGGGACGGCACCGGCCCTCCGCCTCGTGGCGGCAGGCCACAGACCGTGCGTTCACGCTGATCGGCGACGGCAGGTACGAGGACGCCGGCGCGCTGCTGACGCGCGCCGCGGACCTGGAGCCCTGGCTGTCGGAGTCCTGGTTCAACCTGGCGCTCCTGCACAAGTTCCGGCACGACTGGGAGCAGGCGAGGGCCGCCGGGCTGCGCGCGGTGGCGCTGCTCGACAAGGAGTCCGGCGCCCCCGACTGGTGGAACGTGGGCATCGCGGCCACCGCGCTCCAGGACTGGCCGCTGGCCCGCCGCGCCTGGCAGGCGTACGGCCTGAAGGTGCCCGGCGAGGCCACCGGCAGCGGCGAACCCGTCGGCATGGAGCTGGGCAGCGCCGCCGTGCGCCTGTCGCCCGAGGGCGAGGCCGAGGTGGTGTGGGGCCGCAGGCTCGACCCGGCCCGCATGGAAGTGCTCTCCATCCCGCTGCCGTCCTCGGGCCGCCGCTGGGGCGAGGTCGTGCTCCACGACGGCGTCCCGCACGGCGAGCGCACCACCGCCGCCGGCCCGTCGTTCCCGGTCTTCGACGAGATCGAGCTGTGGGCGCCCTCACCGGTGCCGACCTGGGTGGTCCTCCTGGAGGCCGCCACCGAGGCCGACCGGGACGCCCTGGAGCGCCTCGCGGCCGACGCCGGCTTCGCCGCCGAGGACTGGTCGTCGTCGGTGCGGCTGCTGTGCCGGGCCTGCTCCGAGTCGGAGATGCCGAGCGACGAGGGCGACGGCGAGCACCTCGACCCGCACGACCACAGTGAGCCCGGCCACCCCGGCCCGCTCGGCCACCGCACCAACGGCGACCTGTGGGTCCCGGAGCGCGAATGCGGCCTCGCGGCCCCCGCCGGCCTGGTGCGCGGGCTCCTCGACGGCTGGGTCGCCGACAACCCGGACAGCCGCGAGTGGCGAGATCTCGAGGAAGTCTGCTGAGCATCCGGGCAACGGAGCCGGGCCGGGCCTTAGGCTGTACGGGATCGGAATCGGGTTTTTGAGGAAGGCTTACGGCGGACATGGCGCAGCAGCAGACGGACCAGCAGGTCGAGAACGACGGGTTCGTCGTGGACACGGAGGACTGCGAGGCGCGTGAGCTGGCCTACCGCGAGCGCGGCACCGCCCGCCCCATCACGGTCGTCGGCAACCCGGTCCTGCACAAGGAGTGCAAGGACGTCACCGCCTTCGACGGCGAGCTGGCCAAGCTCGTCGACGACATGTTCGCCAGCCAGAAGGCGGCTGAGGGCGTGGGCCTCGCGGCCAACCAGATCGGCGTGGACCTGAAGGTCTTCGTCTACGACTGCCTCGACGACGAGGGCGTGCGCCACGTGGGCCTCGTCTGCAACCCCGTCCTCGAAGAACTGCCGGCCGAGCTGCGCGTCCTGGACGAGTCCAACGAGGGCTGCCTGTCCGTGCCGACCGCGTACGCCGAGCTCGCCCGCACCGACTACGCAGAGGTCAGCGGCCAGGACGCCCAGGGCAACCCGATCAAGGTGCGCGGCACCGGCTACTTCGCGCGCTGCCTCCAGCACGAGACGGACCACCTGTACGGGCGGCTCTACATCGACCGCCTCTCCAAGCGCGACCGCAAGGACGCGCTCCGTCAGATGGAGGAGGGCACCGCCCGCTACGAGACGGTCCCCAACAACTGACGTAGTACGCCCAAGAGTTGAGGCCCCGCCCCCCCTGGAGGGGAGCGGGGCCTCGGCCGTTCACCTGGCGCCGTCGACCGGGTGTCGACCGGACCCCGTTGGCCGGGCTAGAACTCTTCGTCGAAGCCGACCGAGCCCTCGACGGCGACCTGGTAGGCGGACGGACGCCGCTCGAAGAAGTTCGTCAGCTCCTGGACGCCCTGGAGCTCCATGAACGAGAACGGGTTGGACGAGCCGTACACCGCCGGGAAGCCGAGCCGCGTCAGCCGCTGGTCGGCGACGCACTCCAGGTACTCGCGCATCGACTCGGTGTTCATGCCGGGCAGGCCCTCGCCGCACAGGTCACGGCCGAACTGGAGCTCGGCGGCGACCGCTTCCTTCAGCATGTCGGTGACCTGCTGCTCCAGCGCGTCGTCGAAGAGCTCGGGCTCTTCCTTGCGGACGGTGTCCACGACCTCGAAGGCGAAGTTCATGTGCATCGTCTCGTCGCGGAACACCCAGTTGGTGCCGGTGGCCAGGCCGTGCAGGAGACCCCGGCTGCGGAACCAGTAGACGTAGGCGAAGGCACCGTAGAAGAACAGGCCCTCGATGCACGCCGCGAAGCAGATCAGGTTGAGCAGGAAACGGCGCCGGTCGGCCTTGGTCTCCAGGCGGTCGAGCTTCTCCACCTCGTTGATCCACTTGAAGCAGAACTGCGCCTTCTCGCGGATCGAGGGGATCTCCTCCACCGCGTCGAACGCGGCGGCGCGGTCCTGCGGGTCGGGCAGATAAGTGTCGAGCAGCGTCAGATAGAACTGGACGTGCACGGCCTCCTCGAAGAGCTGACGGCTCAAGTAGAGCCGCGCTTCAGGGGAGTTGATGTGCTTGTAGAGGGTGAGCACCAGGTTGTTGGAGACGATCGAGTCGCCCGTCGCGAAGAACGCGACCAGGCGGCCGATCATGTGCTGCTCGCCCGGCGTCAGCTTCGCGAGGTCGGCGACGTCGGAGTGGAGGTCGACCTCCTCGACGGTCCAGGTGTTCTTGATCGCGTCCCGGTAGCGCTCGTAGAAGTCCGGGTAGCGCATGGGACGCAGGGTCAGCTCGAAGCCCGGGTCCAGCAGGTTCTTGTGGTCGGTTGAGCTCATTACTGGCAGGCCTCGCAGGACTCGGGGTTTTCCAGGGAACAGGCGACCGCGTCGGCGTCGGGCGCGGCCTGCTGGACTGGGACGGTGGCGGCCTGCGCGGCGCGGGCGATGCGGGTCGCCGGGCGCGAACGCAGGTAGTACGTCGTCTTCAGGCCCTGCTTCCAGGCGTACGCGTACATCGACGACAGCTTGCCGATGGTGGGCGTCTCCAGGAACAGGTTGAGCGACTGCGACTGGTCGAGGAACGGGGTGCGGGCGGCGGCCATGTCGATCAGGCCGCGCTGCGGGATCTCCCACGCCGTGCGGTACAGGGCGCGGACGTCGGCGGGGATCCAGCCGAAGCCCTGCACCGAGCCGCTTGCCTCGCGCAGCGCCTCCCGGGTCTGCGCGTCCCACACGCCGAGCGCCTTCAGCTCCTCCACCAAGTAGCCGTTGACCTGGAGGAATTCACCGCTCAGCGTCTCGCGCTTGAAAAGGTTGGAGACCTGCGGCTCGATGCACTCGTAGACGCCCGCGATGGACGCGATGGTCGCGGTCGGTGCGATCGCGAGGAGCAGCGAGTTGCGCATGCCGACCTTCGCGATGCGCTCGCGCAGGGCGGCCCAGCGCTCCGGCCAGTTCAGCTCGACGTCGTAGTGGTCGGGGTGGAGCACACCGCGCGCGGTACGGGTCTTGTCCCAGGCGGGCAGCGGACCCGACCGCTCGGCGAGGGCGGCGGAGGCCTCGTACGCGGTCAGCATGATCCGCTCGGACAGCTTCGTCGACAGGGCCTTCGCCTCGGGGGAGTCGAAGGGCAGCCGCAGCTTGAAGAAGACGTCCTGGAGCCCCATCGCCCCCAGGCCCACCGGACGCCACCGGGCGTTGGAGCGGCCGGCCTGCTCGGTCGGGTAGAAGTTGATGTCGACGACCCGGTCGAGGAAGGTGACCGCGGTGCGGACGGTCTCGTCGAGCCGCTCCCAGTCGATGCCGTCGCCGCCGACCCGGGGGTCGACGAACGCGCCCAGGTTGACCGAGCCGAGGTTGCACACGGCCGTCTCGCCGTCGTCGGTGACCTCAAGGATCTCGGTGCACAGGTTGGAGGAGTGGACCGTGTGGCCGGGCTCCGCCGTCTGGTTAGCGGTGCGGTTGGAGGCATCCTTGAACGTCATCCAGCCGTTGCCGGTCTGCGCGAGGGTGCGCATCATGCGGCCGTACAGGTCACGGGCCGGCATGGTCTTGCGGGCGAGCCCCGCGGCCTCGGCCTTGCGGTAGGCGGCGTCGAACTCATCGCCCCACAGGTCGACGAGCTCGGGTACGTCGGCCGGCGAGAACAGCGACCACGTGCCGTCGGCGTCGACGCGGCGCATGAACTCGTCGGGGATCCAGTGCGCGAGGTTCAGGTTGTGCGTACGGCGCTGGTCCTCACCGGTGTTGTCGCGCAGCTCAAGGAACTCCTCGATGTCGCAGTGCCAGGTCTCCAGGTACACCGCGGCCGCGCCCTTGCGCCGCCCGCCCTGGTTGACCGCGGCGACGGAGGCGTCCAGCGTCTTGAGGAACGGCACGATGCCGTTGGAGTGGCCGTTGGTGCCCCGGATCAGCGAACCGCGGCCGCGGATCCGGGAGTACGAGAGCCCGATGCCGCCGGCGTGTTTGGAGAGGCGCGCCACCTGGTGGTAGCGGTCGTAGATGGAGTCCAGCTCGTCGAGCGGTGAGTCGAGCAGGTAGCAGGACGACATCTGGGGGTGGCGGGTGCCGGAGTTGAAGAGCGTGGGGGAGGACGGCAGATAGTCCAGGCGGCTCATCAGGCCGTACAGGGACGCCACTTCGTCCAGGGCCCGTACGCTGCCGTCCTCGGCGAGACCGGAGGCCACCCGCAGCATGAAGTGCTGGGGGGTCTCGACGACCTTGCGGGTGATCGGGTGGCGCAGCAGATAGCGGGAGAACAGGGTGCGCAGGCCGAAGTAGCCGAAGCGGTCGTCGGCGCCGTCGGCGAGCGCGGTGTCCACGAGGGCGTCGAGGCGGTCCGTGTGGGCGAGCACGAAGTCGGCGGTGCGGTCGGCGATCAGGCCCTCGCGGTGGCCGACGGCCACGGACGCGGAGAACGACACCGCGCCCTGGCTCGCGGCCTCTTCGGCGATGGTGACCGTGAGCAGGCGGGCGGCGAGGCGGGAGTACGCCGGGTCCTCGGAGATGAGCCCCGCGGCCGCCTCGGTGGCCAGCTCGCGCAGCTCGGCTGCGTCGGAACGGGCGTTGCGGCCCCGCAGCGCGGCGGCGGCGACCCGGCCCGGGTCGGTGTCCGGGAGGTCGGCGGTGAACTCGGTCAAGGTCCGCAGCAGCGCGGTCCCGGGGGCATCCGCGAGCTCATCGGTGATCGCTGAAGCGGGATCCGCTGGGGCGATGGTCACGTGGGGCACTCCCTCGCTCGGCACGGGGCCTTCGGGGGAGGCGTCGGCGCGCCTCGGGGCAGCCCTCGGCGCGTCGTCCACCGGCCCAACCGCGAGGCCCGGACGTCTGGCACCCGGATCGGTCGAACCGGGCGCACCATCGGCAGGTTGTCGGACTCGGCCCGTACGTATCCGTACGGGTCATACCGTTGCGGGACAGTTCCGGATTCGCACCGGATTCCCCTGCGGCGACAGCGAGCACGAGCATACATGTGGGGGGCACTGTTGACGGCACCCCCCACATGTTGTGTCGCCGGTCGGTCCACGCCCGCCTGTCATAGGGCTCCGCTATCGTCGGGACAGAGCCCTTGAAGGAGGCGAGCCGCGATGACCTCGACTACAGACCGGCCCCACATGTTGACGGAGGATTTCGAGGCCGTCGCACGCATAGCGGCCCGTGAGCGGGAGGGGACGCGGCTCGAATTCATCTACGGGGTCATCAGGAGCAAGGCCATGCCGGACGGGGACCACAACCGGATCGTTCAGTGGCTGCTCAAAATCTGCATGCAGGCTCGGCCGGACGACCTCTTCCTGCACCCCGGGCAGGGGATCAAGGCGGAGAAATACCGGACTGGTCGCGCCATCCCCGATGCGGTGCTCGCTCATCCGGACGCTTTCGTCGGGCAGGGCGACTGGGTGGAGCCCGAGCCGATCCTCATGGTGGTCGAGGTGACCTCGTGGGACTCCGACACGCACCGGCGAGACCATGTCGAGAAGCCACGCGCCTACGCGGAAACCGGCATCCCCGTATACCTGCTCATCGACCGGGCCAAGTGCGAGGTTTCCGTCTACAGCCAGCCCAACGGCCACCGGTACGAGAGCGTCCACATCGTGCCGTACGGCACGGACATCACGCTCCCCGATCCCGTCAACATCACCCTCCAGACCGAGCAGCTCAAGGACTGGACGCGCTGATCGGTGCATACGAAAGGACCGCCGCACCCTCCCAGGGTGCGGCGGCCCTTCCCCGTGCCGACAGCGAACCTCAGTGCGCCGCCCCCGCCGTCGCCGGCGGCAGTTCCGTGGCGACACCGGGGTCGCCCGCGTCCGCCGTGTAGTCCGCCGGCGAGGTCTCGTCGACGCCGTCGGGGGCCTTCACTGCGCGCAGGACGAAGGTCAGGACCACGGTGACCACCACGTTCAGGACGAACGCGGTGAGGCCGATGTAGCCGATCTCGCCGATGCCCGGGATCTCCTTGGAGGAGCCGCCGAAGTGCTTCTGCGTGGGCGAGCCCACCCCGTACGCGGCGAGCGTGCCGTACACCATGCCGACCGCCCAGCCGGCGAGCAGCGCCCAGCGGTGGAACCAGCGCGTGAACAGACCGCCGACCAGCGCCGGGAAGGTCTGCAGGATCCAGATCCCGCCCAGCAGCTGGAAGTTGATGGCGACGGTCTTGTCCATGGTCAGGACGAAGACCAGCGCGCCGACCTTCACCACGAGCGAGACCAGCTTGGAGACCTTGGCCTCCTGCGACGGCGTCGCGTCCGGCTTGATGAAGTCCTTGTAGATGTTGCGGGTGAAGAGGTTCGCGGCCGCGATCGACATGATCGCCGCCGGGACCAGCGCGCCGATGCCGATCGCCGCGAAGGCGACGCCCGCGAACCAGTCGGGGAACATGTCCTCGAAGAGCTGCGGGATGGCGAGCTGCCCGTTCGTGACCTTGACGCCGGCCGCGATCGCCATGAAGCCGAGCAGGGCCAGCAGGCCCAGCATCAGGGAGTACAGCGGCAGGATCGTGGTGTTGCGGCGGATGACGTTGCGGCTGCGCGAGGAGAGCGTCGCCGTGATCGAATGCGGATACATGAAGAGCGCGAGCGCCGAGCCGAGCGCGAGCGTGGCGTAGGTCCACTGGCCGGCGTGGCCGGGCACGAGCGCCCCGGTCGGCTGCCCGGTCTTCGGGTTCGGCGTCGCGAACTTGTGCTCCGCCGCGCTGAAGATGGCGTCGAAGCCGCCCAGCTTGATCGGGATGTAGATGATCGCGACGGCGATCACGAGGTAGATCAGGCCGTCCTTCACGAACGCGATCAGCGCGGGCGCGCGGAGCCCCGAGGAGTACGTGTACGCCGCCAGCACCGCGAAGGCGATGAGCAGCGGCAGGTCCTTGACGAACCAGTTGCCGGACTCGCCGCCCACGCCCATCACGTCCAGCACGGCCTGGATGCCGACCAGTTGAAGCGCGATGTACGGCATCGTGGCGAGGATGCCGGTGATGGCGACCGCGAGCGAGAGGCCCTTGGAGCCGAACCGACCGCGCACGAAGTCCGAGGTGGTCACGTAGCCGTGCTTGTGCGAGACCGACCACAGGCGCGGCAGGAAGGTGAAGATCAGCGGGTAGACGAGGATCGTGTACGGGACCGCGAAGAAGCCCGCCGCGCCGGCCGCGTAGATCGCGGCGGGGACGGCCACGAACGTATAGGCCGTGTAGAGATCGCCGCCGAGCAGGAACCAGGTGACCCAGGTGCCGAACGACCGGCCGCCCAGGCCCCATTCATCGAGGCTCGCCGCGGTCTCGGCCTTGCGCCAGCGGGCGGCCATGAAGCCGATCACGGTGACGGCCACGAAGAAGAAGATGAAGACGCCGAGTGCGACGCCGTTCACGCCGTCCTTCACCGGGACTCACCCCCCTTCTTGTCGAAGGAGACCGCGGCGGTGGCGGACGCGCGCGAACGCTGGTCGTGCTGCCACAGCTTGTACGCGATCATGGTGAGCGCGGTCGAGATGAGCACCCAGAGCATCTGGTACCAGTAGAAGAACGGGATACCGCCGAGCTTCGGGTCGGCCTTGGCGTACGAGCCCACCCACACCATCGCCACCAGGGGCGCGATCAGGCAGAGAGCGATGACCACGCGCACGGGCGTGATCACCGGTCTCTTCACTTCCGTCGATTCCGGCATTGGGTGGCTCCGTCCCCTCACGATCACCTGTGCGTTGGATCACTTGGTAATGCGCAGGAAATCTAGGGGACAGTCCCGGCCAAGGGAACCCCCGTCCGGATTCCGGACGCGTCGGGTTCTTCGGCGACGCTCCGTCAGAACGTCACAGCCACCCCTCCTTGGTCGCCCGCACCCCCGCCTCGAAGCGGCTGCGGGCTCCCAGGCGCGACATGAGTTCCGAGCTCATCCGGCGCACCGTGCGCAGCGAGATCCCGAGCCGGCGGGCGGCCACGTCGTCCGTGCACCCGATGCCGAGGAGCAGCAGCAACTCCCGTTCCTGCGGGGAGAGGTCGTGCTCGTTGCGCCGCGGGGCCTCCCCGAACGGGGTGCCGGACTCCCACAGATGGTCGAAGAGGACGACCAGCGCGTTGACGAGGCCGCGGCTGCGCACTTCGAGGGCCCCGGCCCGCGCGTCGGCCGGGTCCACCGGGACCAGGGCCGCACTGCGGTCGACGATCACCATCAGCATCGGGACGATGGGCACCGTGCGGGCCTCGCCGCCCAGATCGCAGTACCAGCGTACGTACTCCAGGGTGGGCGCGTCGTTGCGGAAGCTCTCCTGGTAGATGCTGCGGATCTTCACTCCGCGTTCCAGGGCCAGCTCGTCCAGGGGCTGGCTCGCGTCCATGGTGTCGGGCAGCTGGGCGCCGCCCGGCAGCAGGGAGAGGCATTCGGCGCGGGCGCTGCCGGCCAGATCCTCCAGGCGTTCGCGCACCGCGTCCACCCCGTGGATACGGTCGACCACGTCGTGCCGGAAGGTGCCGCCCTCGCTGAACCTGGCCAGGATCGCGGACACCGCCTGCTCGGCCCGCTCCATCTGGCGCCTGCGCTTGGTCAGTTCGGCCTCGGCCCGCGAGAGCAGGAAGGCGAACCCGACATCCGGGTTGAACGGGGCGGCCCCCTGCGACGCCTCGTCCATGAGGACGAGCCGGAGATCGGCGAGATGGGCGAGGGCCGCCCGGACCTCGTCCTCCGGCCAGCCCAACTCCTCGGCCAACTCCGGTACGCCGTGCTCCGGTCTCTCCAGCAGTAGTCGGTAGACCATTTCCGTGGACTGCTGGATTCCGAGCGCCTCAAGCATGCGGGTTCCCCCAGGTTCGCGTATGCCGTCATGTCACTGTGCGTGGTCCGATGGTTCGGCCAGGGGGATCGTATGGCCGAGCGGTGATCTAGGTCTAGACCAATAGGATGACGTCAGGGTGGCCGGAAGGGCACTTGTGGTGGATTCTGTGTCCTTTTCGTGGAGGGCCCGGTGTGACCGTTCGGGCAGCGCGGGCAGCGCGGGCGAGTTGGGCAGGTCGGGCAGATCGGGCAGTGCGGGCAGTGCGGGCAGGGCGCGGAATAGTGCGGAACCCAGCAGCGCCGCCCCGCCGAGTCCCGTCGCCAGAACGGCCAGCTCCACTTGAGGGCCGATCCCGATGGCCAGAAGCGACAGCGCCACCAAGGGGCCGGCGCCGGACCGGGAGCGATACCCGGGGTGCGACGCGACGGTGCGATCGACGGCGTCGAGGAAGGCGAAGGCGCCCGCCACCAGGGGAATCCATCCGGTCACCGCGCCTGTCGCACCCACCCCGCCGAGCAGTCGGGCAGCGGCGCCGTACTGCCAGACCAGCACCAGGACCCCACTCGCCGCGACCGGGGTGACCAGGGCGAACCCCGCTCCCCGCAGGCCCCACCGGACGGACCGCAGCCGGGCGATCACGGCGAAGGCAAGCAGCGCCATGAGTGCGAGGGCGAACGGAACCACCCGGTACACGCCCTGGACCAGGTCGAGTTCGGGTACCCCCGAGCCGCCGGCCTGTGCTCCGGCCGCAGCCGCTGCCGACCGCACGTCCGCCGTCGTCCGCCGGCCGGAGCCCGTCATCGGCTCCCCGGACGGGAGTACGGCGATAAGGGCGGACCCTTCGAGGCGCCAGGGCGCGCCCTGCGGCGCGGTCGCACTCAGGACGCCGGGGATCCGGGCGACCGAGGACGCCACGCGGTCGGGGTCGACGCCCGAAGGGGCCAGCAGATCAAGGGGGTTGAGGACTCCGGACGGGATCCCGGCCGCCGTCAGCTGGTCGAGCCCGTCCCGGGCCGGGCCGCCGCGCACCAGCGCCCCGGCCACCGGATTGCCCGCGGTCAGGAACCCGGCGGCGGCCGTGAGCAGTCCGAGGGTGACCAGCACACCGACGGCCGACAGGCGATGAACCGTCCGACTCCCGGAGTGCAACTGACCTGTCCGTGGCCTGCGTTGGCGCCACCGGGGCCGCGCCGAAGGCTTCCGGTTCTCCGTGGACCGTCCGTGCGGCAGCCACGACAGGAGCGCGGGAGCCAGGGTGAGGGAGGCAAGGGCGGCAGCCAGGCAGACCGCGGCGCCCGCGATGCCGATCGAGCGCAGGAACGGGACGGGGAACAGGGCGAGCGCCAGCAGGGGCACGGCCGCGGCCAGGGCGCCGGCCGCCGCCGGGCCCGCCACCGCGGCTCCCGCCCGGCGTGCCGCCGACAACGCGTCCGCCCCGTTCGTCGGGGCTGAGCGCCAAGCCGCCAGCAGAAGCGCCGAGCGGCGCACCGAGAGGGCCAGGGCCGCCACCGGAATCAGATAGACCACGACGAAGCTCAGCTCCACGACACCCGCGAGGGCGACGGCCACCAGCAGGGCCGCCACCGACGACACGACCGCCAACAGCAGCGGAAGGAGCACGAGCGGGAGCCGGAACGCCCGCACGAGCAGCGCGAGCGCCGCCAGCGCGCAGGCCACCTTGACCAGGAGAAGGCCGGCGCCCGGACCGGTGGCGGCGCTGTCCTCCTGGAGCGGCAGCACACCCGTCACATTGACCCGAGCGGTGGGCAGGGCCGCGCGCAGCCCGGTCCGCAGCCGCTCGGTGGCGTCCCGCACGACCGCGAGCCCGGCCAGGTCGGGCTCGCCGGAGCGCGGATACACCAGGGCGTAGGTGGTGCGTCCGTCGCGGGAGGAGAACGTCTCGTCGCCGGTGTCGGCGTACGAGAGGACCCGGGTGCCCGGCGCCGTCGCCGCGGCGAGACCGGACGCCAACCGGGCGGCCGCGCCGGGCGCGCGGCCGTCGGTGCCGTCCGGCCAGGTGACGACGGCGACCAGGGGGGCGACGCCGGCACCGGACCCGTACCGCTCGGTGATCGCCGCGTTGGCCCGGGAGCCGTCCTGGCCCGAGGCGGTGAAGCTCTGGTCCAGGCGGCCGAGGCCGCCCGCCGCCGCGGCCCCGCCCACAAGGAGCACCGCAAGCCACAGCAGGCACACCACCCCGCGGTGGCCCACGCAGAAGCGGGCGAGGCCGACGGCGTACCGCTCAACTCGCCGCATCGAGACCCGCCGCATCGAGACCTGCCGCATCGAGCCGGGCCCTGACCTCGTCGTCCAGGACGAGGTCCACCGCGTCCAAAGACTCCTCCAGCTGGCCCACTCCGCTCGCCCCGATCACCGGCAGGACCGGCAGCGCGCCGCCGAGCGCCCAGGCGAGCACGACCTGGCCGGGCGTCATCCCGAGCTCCTTGGCGACTTCGCCGAGTACCGCGAGCCGCCGGGTCGAACCGGCGTGCCGGTACTGCTCGGGGATCTCCTTGGCCGGGTTGTTGTACGCCCCCGTCAGCTGGGTGGTGTATGCGACGAACGTCAGCTCGGGGCGGGCGGCCAGGTAGTCGAGGAGTTCCTCGGAGGCGTGCGGGTTCACTCCGAAGTCGGCGCCCGGCCGCGGCTGGAGGTAGGTGTAGCGCTGCTGGACCGCCGCGTACGCCGGGCCGCCCGCGCGCTCGGCGGCGCCGCGCGACTCCTCCACCCGCCAGGCCGCGAAGTTGCTGCACCCGGAGAGCGAGATCTTCCCGGCGTCGGCCAGCTCCGCGAACGCGCCCATCGTCTCTTCGACCGGCGTCTTCCGGTCGTCGATGTGCGCGTAGTAGAGGTCGATCCGGTCGGTGCCCAGATGGCGCAGGCTGGCCTCCACCTGCCGGCGAAGGACCGGCGCCGACAGGCCCTCGGCGGCCTCCGGCCACGGCGCGTCGAGTGGCTCGGGCAGCGCGCCGACCTTGGTGGCCAGCACCATCTCGTCCCGCACGCCCCGGCTGCTCAGCCACTTGCCGATGACGAGCTCGCTCTCCGCGCCGGTGGCGCCCGGCGCCCAGAAGGCGTACGTGTTCGCCGTGTCCAGGAAGGTGCCGCCCGCCTCGTAGAACCGGTCGAGGACGGCGAACGCGGCCGCCTCGTCGATCCGGGTGCCGAAGGGGAGCGTGCCGAGGCACAGGGTGCTCACCCGCAGGCCGTCCTTGCCGCCCAGCTGTCGGTACTGCATCAGTGGTTCATCTCCTCGATGGTGGTGGTGATGGTGACGTCCTGCGCCAGATGGTCGGAGAGACCGCCCGGGTCGCGGAACGCGTACTGGCCGACGCGGATCCCGGCGCTGGTGAACACCCAGTCGATGCGCCAGAGCCGTACCCTCCACCGGGCGTGCCAACTCGCCGGGAACAGCGAGCGGTTGGCGCCGATGGCGTCGTGCGCGGTCCTCGGCATCCGGCGGATGTCGCCGATCGCCGCGCTGGTGTTGAAGTCCCCGGAGACCAGGAACGGATGGGGGTTGGCGAGCAGATCGGCGACGAGCGCGTCGTACTCGCGCCGCCGCGCCTCGTGGCGGCGCCGCATGTCCCGGAAGAACGCCGCGCCGAACGGGTTCATCACCGTGAGCTGGACCGGGATGTGCACGTTGTACGTCGACAGGACACCGTCCGGCGTGCGCAGGTCGACCCGGAGCGAGCAGGCGCCGACGGGCACCGGGGGAGCGGCGAGCGGAAACCGGGACAGGGTCACCGCGTTGTTGTCGACGGCCAGGTGGTGGCCGGGGAACTCGCGACGCAGCCGCTCCTCGTCGTCGATGTCCCACACCTCGCCGCCCTCGAACCCGTTCAGATACTCCTGGAGCAGGTAGACGTCGGCGGGCAGGGTGTGCAGGAAGGCGTAGAACCGGTCCGGCTCGCGGCCCTGGTTCCAGTGCTGGGTGTTCCACGACACCACCCGGACGCCGTCGCTCTGGGCCATCGGCTGCGAACCACGCCTCAGCGCACGGTAGTTGATGCCGTCCTGCGACCAGCCGGCGAGCAGGCATCCGGCCGCGAGCGCCAGCCCTGACTCGCTGCCGGTGGCGGCCGACGCCATGAGCAGCGCGAGCGGTACGGCGGCGAAGAGCGGCGGCGGCAGCAGCGACACCGCGAGCCAGGGCCACCAGCGGCCGTTGAAAGCGAGGTGCGCGCCGAGGAAGACGCCCCATCCGAGCGCGCAGAGGGTGGTGAGGGTGGCGGGGGACACGGCGGGCTCACCTTCCCCCGGTGCTCTTCGGCGCCGCCGGCACCGTCACCCAGAGATCCTGCACCGCGTGGTCGGACAGCTTCTCGGGGGAGTCGAAGCGGTACGCGTCCGCGGTGACGCCATGGCCGGTGAACGCCCAGTCGGTGCGCCAGAACGGCTTCCAGCCGCCCTCCTCCCAGCTCGTCGGGTAGAGGTCGTCGCTCGCGCTCACCGCGTCGTCCAGCCGCGAGCGCAGCCCGTCGAGTTCGGACATGGCCGCCGTGGTGTTGAAGTCGCCGGCCACGACCACCGGGTTGGGGTTGCGGGTCACGTCGTCCTCAAGGCCCGCGTACTGGGCCTGCCGGGGACCGAAGTTCTGGCGCAGGTGGCGGTAGAAGGCGCCCGAGAGCGGCCCGTCGGTCATGCTGTTCCAGACCGGCATGTGGAGGTTGTAGAACGACATGGTCCGCCCCTTGATCAGCAGATCGGTACGCAGCACCTTGGCCTGCCGGTAGCGCGTGTCCCAGTCCGCGTCCGGCGTCACGGCGCGGGCCGGGCCGACCGCGGGCCGCGCGACGACCGGGAAGCGGGAGAGCGTGACCAGCTCGCCCTCGACGGTGACCTCGTATCCGGGGAACTCCGCGCGCAGCCGCGCCAGGTCGTCGACGGGCTCGCGGCCCTTACGGTCCGGGGTCAGGTGCTGGTACTCGTGCAGCAGATAGACATCGGCCTTCTTCGACTTCAAGAACGTGTAGAAATGGTCCTGGGTGCCGAGGAGTTGGTTCCACGAGTTGGTGTTCCAGGCGACGACCCGTACCGACTCCGGGCCTGCCGTGTGCTCCGGGGACCACAGCGCACCGAAGTTGATCCCCGACTGTCCGACGCCCAGCGCGAGCGCCACCGCGACGGCGCCGCCGGTGCGCCACCGGTCGGCGCCGCGCGCCAGCGGGATCAGCGCGGCGAGCAGCAGCGGCACCACGACGAACGCGAACGGCGGAATTCCGCCCACGAGTTCGCCGAACCAGTAGCGGCCGTCGACGAGCCACTCCACCACCAGGCACACCACCCAGCCGAGCGCCGCCCAGCACACCAGGCGCCCCGCCCGGCGCCGGGCGACCCGCGCCCGCGGGACGTCCGGCGCCGGCGCCGCGACGGCTTCGACGGGCGCCGTCCGCAGATCAGACACCGGCGGCACCGACCGTCGAACCGAGCGCCGCGCTCTGCGAAGGGCGGGGCTGAGGATCGTAGAGGTGCCGGAAGCGTGACGAGCACAGCCACTGCACGCCCGCCACCCCGATCGCCGCGAACACGGTCAGGTTCACAGCGAAGTTGACGGCCACGAAGTACCCGAGGAACAGGCGCCCCCGGTGTCTGCGGACCACCCGGTACATGTCGAGGTCGCCGAGCACCGACAGGACGAACAGGGCCGCCGGGAGCAGGAACCACACCGCGCCCCACAGCAGCGGCGCGGCCAGGGCCGTCACCGCGAGCGGCGCCGCAAGGCTGGCGCCCGCGCGGGGTCCTGTCACGAAGCCGCCCTGGAGGGCGCGCCGGCTCAGGATCAGCGGCACCGCGAGGCGGGCCCGGCTGAACACCTTGCCCAGGACGATCCGTACCGTGTCGTCGTGGTCGTGGCGTCCGCGCACCTCCACCGAGCTGAGCACCTTGTACCGCTCCGAGATCCGCCGCCCGTAGTCCTGGTCCTCGGTGTGGCGAAGCAGCGGGTTGAACGGCCCCACCTCGTCGAAGACCGCACGCGGTATCGCCAGGATCGCCGTGTGCACGGTGTCGATGACACCCTCGGACTTCAGCAGCAGGTAGTACTGCTGGAGCGAGCGGTACTCCTCGATCAGGCTGTCCCGAATGAGCGGCTCGGGCTCGTAAGTACCGCACACAGCGCCGTACTTGATGCCGTCCGCGCCCTCGGCGAGCAGGGCCACCGAGCGCTCGATCGCGTCCGGGTGCATCGCCACGTCGGAGTCGAGGAAGACAAGCACCTCGCCCCGGGCCAGCTCGGCTCCCAGGTTGCGGGCCACGGCGACCCCGCTGTTGGTGCCGGTGCTCACCACGCGGGCCCCGAGGGCGGCGGCGGTGGCGGCGGAGTCGTCGGTACTGCAGTCGTCGATGACGATGATCTCGGTGTGCGGGTACGTCTGGTTCTGCGCCGCCTCGACACACAGGCCGATCGAGCGGCCGTAGTTGTAGTTGGGGATGATCACGGAGACCAAGGGCTGCTGGTCGATGGACACGGTGTTTCTCCTCGGATCTCTTAGAACAGCACCTTGGCGAGGGAGAGTGCTCCCTGCCGCCACGGTTCGACACTGGTGACGCCCTGCCCCTTGGCGGACGGGTTCGCGGTCCGCCGGTGCTCGCGCCACCAGGCGTACGTGCGCAGGATCGCGTCCTGGTTGGAGTGGCGCGGACGGAAACCGAGCTGCTCGCGGGCCCGGTCGGTGCTGACGTAGGAGTCGTCGAGCAGCTTGTGCAGCAGGCGTCCGTAGACCGGCGAGAGGCCGGTGCGCTGGAGGGCGCTGAGCGCGGCGAGCGCGGGCCTCGCGGGCAGCGAGCGGACCCGCCTGCCGTGCCCGGCCGCGTCCAGGACCGCCTGGAAGTCCTCGCGGATGGTGCCGAACTCGGTGGCGCCGAGGTTGAAGGTGCCGTCGGCGCGCTCGGCCGGCGCCTCCATCGCGGTGACGACCGCGTCCACCAGGTCGTCGACGTCGAACATCTGGATGCGGACGTCGCCCCTGCCGAGTACGGGGAAGTGCCGCCCCTCCTCGGCCCATTCGAAGAGCATCGCGAACAGGCCCATGCGGCCGGGCCCCAGGAACGTCTTGGGCCGCAGGATCGGCAGGCACATCTCCCGGCCGCGGAACCGCTCGGCGACCTCCTCGGCCTCCGCCTTGGCCGCGCTGTAGGTGTCGACCGGTTCCCGCGGATACTCCTCGGGCGTCGGCACCACCTTGGGCAGGCCGTACACGGCGGTCGACGATATGTGTACGAAGCGCGGCACCGCGTTGGCCTCGGCCGCGCCAAGAACCGACTCCGTACCCCCGACGATCACCGAACGGATCTGGTCGGCCGGATAGCTGGGCAACGCCGCCGCGCAGTGCACGACCACGTCCGCGCCGTCCGTCGCCCGCTTCATCGCCGCCCCGTCCCGCACGTCCGAGACCGTGTGGGTGAGGCGCTCGTGGCGGGTGCGCGGCGCCCTGAGGTCCACACAGTGCACGTCGTGCCCGTCGGCGAGCAGCCGCTCCACGAGGGTCGAACCGAGCATTCCGGCACCGCCGGTCACGACTGTCCTGGCTACCACAGCGACGACACCTTCTCCTTGACGAAACGGGTGAGCAGACGCGGCAGACCCTGCGCGAGGGTGGCGTCCAGGGACTCCAGGAAGTACTCGACCTCGTGGTCCTCGGTGATCAGCGAGGGCGCGGCCATCAGCGGGTTGTCGCCGTTGAGGGTGTAGTAGGCGTAGATGCCGTGGTCCCGGTAGAGCGCGTTGACCACGGAGGACGTGATGAGCTTGGTGCGAAAACGCGGGTCCTTCGTCATCGCGCCGGGCACCAGCTTGGTGACCAGCTCAAGGACCTTGGGGCCCTTGTGCAGGAACACCCCGTGCAGGGCGCCCGCGCCGCGCACCTCGGCCACCACGTCCGGGTGCTCCTTGGCGATGCGTTCCAGACCGGGTCCGAGGATGCGCTCGATGGCGCGGGCCCGGGCCGGATAGTCGTCCTCCACCGCGATGTTGACCGCCTCGATGGCGGTGACCGCTTCCTCGCCGAACCCGTAGTAGGTGGTGCTCGTCGACTGGAGCAGCGCGTCGGTGAGGTTGTCGTAGGCCTTGCGGAAGACCGGCTCCCGGGCGATGAACGCCGAGATGGAGGACTTGCCGCCGCCGAACGACTTGGAGGTGGTGAGGATGTCGGGAACCAGGCCCTCGTACCGCATGAAGTAGAAGAGGCTGCCGGTCTTGCCCCAGCCGGTGTAGATCTCGTCGAAGAGCAGCACGATGTCCTCGCGCGTGCACAGCTCCCGCAGCCCGCGCAGGAACTCCTCCGAGCAGACGTTCATGGTGGACGCGCTGAGCGGTTCGATCAGGATGCAGTAGACGTCCGAATCGCCGTTCGCGGTACGGGACTTGGCGACCTCCGCCTCGACTGCGGCCAGATTCCCGTACGGGAAGACGCCGACGCCGGGGATGCCGGGGAACTGGAAGGTGGACTGGTTCTGCCCGGTCAGGCTGCCCGAGCCGAGCAGCTTGCCGTGGAAGCTGATGTCGGCCCGCAGCACCCGCGAGCGCCGCCCGCCGTGGTACTTGTACGCCAGCTTCACCGCGCCTTCGACCGCCTCCGCACCGGAGTTGGGGAAGAACGACATGGTCAGGTCGCCCGGCAGCAGCTCGGCCAGGTTGTGCCCGAGGGCCGCGATGTAGGGCGAGAAGTAGGTCTTGTGGACTTCCATCCGGTGCTCGGCCTGGAAGCGCCGGCGGGCCTCAAGGATGCGGGGGTGGTTGTGGCCGTGGTTGAGCACCCCGACCCCGCCGGTGAAGTCCAGGACGCGGCGGCCGTCGCGTTGGAGGATGTAGGCGCCCTCGGCGCTCGCGACGAGCTCCTGGCCGAAGCCGAAGGACGTCATGAGGGAGACCTGGCTGCGGTTGACGTGGTCCTTGTACAGGCCGTGGACCTGCTTGGTGGTCAGCGACTCGCAGTCGTCGACGGAGTACAGCTGTGGCATGGGGATCCCTCGGTGTGGGGCGTACGGAAAAGGGGCTTTACGCGGGGACGGCGGTGGGCCGGCCGGAGGTCCGGGTCAGGAGCAGCGCGGCGCCGCCGACCAGGACCTCGCTCAGGGTGCAGACCACGCGGCTGGCGACGGCCGCGGCGGCGGCGGCCTGCCAGGGCAGCACCGCGGAGAGCGCGAGCATCAGGACGGCCTCGCGGGCGCCCCAGCCGTCCGGCAGGACGACCACCAGGCTGGCGGCGGCGGTGGCGAGCGCGAACCCGCCCACACACACCGGCAGCGCCTTGGCCGCGGGCGCGCCGAGCATCACGGCGAGCGCCCACAGGTGAAGGCCGGACACCGCCCAGGACGCGGCGGCCGAGGCCATCGCCCGGCGCATCCCCGGCCCGCTCGCGGTGGCGGTGGGCGCGGGGCGGCGGGCGAGCCTGGCACCCAGCGCCGCAAGGGAGTTGACCAGGCCGGGCCGCGCGGCGCAGGTGAGCGTGACCGCGACGGGAAGCAGCAGCCACCAGGCGTCGCCGCCCAGGGTCCAGGGCGCCGCGACCGGGCCGATGGTGAGTCCGGTGAGGACCGCCGCCATCAGGTTGAGCAGGAAGACGGCGACCATCACGGGCCCGGGTACGCCCACCGCGCGGCCCATCTTCACCTGGGCGAGCACCCCCCAGACCGCCCCCGGCAGGTACTTGCTGAGGAAGGAGGTGAAGAAGATCCGGGTGGCGGCCGCGCCCGGCACCTTCGGGCCGAGATCGCCGAGCAGGGTGCGCCAGGTGGCCATGGAGAGCAGTACGGCGCCCGCGTTGGCAGTGAGCGCGCCAAGCAGATAGGGCACGGCTCCGGGGCGTACCACCAGGTCGGCCAGGTCGCCGATCCGGTCGTGCAGGGCGAAGCCGATGCCGGCGGCGACGGCGAGCGGGAACAGGACGGGCACGGCCCGGCGGGCGAGGCCCCGCGGGGCGGCCGGGGCGAGGTCGGCGGCGGTCATGACGCGGTGTGGACGAAGAGCACGGAGCCGCCGACCAGGCAGGACCACACCAGCGCGTTGGACACGGTCACCCGGTCCCGGAACAGGGCCCGCGACGGGTTGCCGCCGCCGGAGTCGACCATGAGCAGCTGGAGGTAGCGGGCCAGGCCGAACAGCGCGAAGGGGGCGGTGAGCATCGCGACGGCGGTGCCATGGTCGCCGAACAGGGTGCTGCCCTGTACCTGGTTCACATAGCTGATGGCGCACAACACGGCCGCGAACACGAGGAGGTGGTCGAGAAAGCCGACGGTGTAGCCGCGCAGGGCGGGGCGGTGCAGGACGCCGCCCACGGTCATCTCGTGGCGCCGCTTGCCGAGGATCAGCATCAGGCACAGCGAGAAGACGCAGAGCACAAGCCAGTCCGGCACGGGCGAGGACGCGGCGAGCGCGCCCTGGACGAGTCTGAGCACGAAGCCGAGCGCCACGATGAACACGTCGAGCAGCGGCACGTGTTTGAGGCCTCTGCTGTACGCCACGTTGAGGGCGAGGTAGGCGAGGACCGGCCACCAGGCGAGGGCCGGGGTGACACCGAGCAGCGCGCAGCCGGCCACGGCCGCGCCGAGCAGGACCACGATCACCGCGGCGAACGCGACGGCGGTCCCCACCCCGACCCGCCCGGCGGCGATGGGGCGGTTGCGCTTCTGCGGATGGCTGCGGTCCCGGTCGCGGTCGCTGATGTCGTTGACCAGGTAGACCAGCGCGGAGGCCAGGGTGAAGGCGACGACGGCCGCGGCGGCGCCGCCGAGCAGCTGTCCGGCCGGGCGCTCGGCGCCGAGCAGTCCGAACGGCACCACCACCAGGTTCTTGGACCACTGGCCGGGCCGGACGAGGGAGGTGAGATCGCGGAGGAGGCTGGGGGGCCGGGCCTGCTGGGTGCGGACCGGCTGCTGGGCGAGCGTGGGGCCGTAAGTGGCCATGGACAGGCTCCAGTTGCTGACGGGCGGTGGCGGGGGACACCGGGTGGGGAGTCGGGGCGGGGTGCGGGGCCCCGGGGTCACCTCCGGACGGTGGTGGGCACCGGGGTGCGGCGGCGGACGGTGGGCCCGAAGTCCGGTTCGGTGAGCCAGCGCACGACACCGCGTGCGGCGCCGAGCACCAGCGCGAGGTGCAGCACGAAGTGGACGCCGGTGAAGTACAGGAGGAAGCCGGGCCCCTTGGTGCGCAGCACGAAGGCGCTGAGCCCCGGGTCGGCGCAGGCGAAGACCAGCGCGCACAGGGCGGGCACCAGGAGCAGCCACGGCGACAGGAGGCCGAGCAGCAGGGTGGGCGGGGCGAGGGCGGCGGCGAGCACGCCGAGTGGCCGGTTGGCGCTGAGCCCGCCCGCCCGCATCTGGCCGACCGCGGCGACCAGGAGCTGGGAGCGCCGGTACTGTTCGCGCAGCATGGGCAGCAGCCGGTCGACGTCGTCGTGCCGCCCGGTGACGGTCCGGTCCATGCGGATGCGGTACTTCTCGACGAGCCGCCCGCTGTACTCGACGTCCTCCGAATCGCGCAGGTTCTCGTCGAACGGGCCGATCTCCTCGAAGACGTGTTTCCAGATGGCGCCGAGCGCGAAGAACGCGGTCCGCACCTCGCCGGCGCCGCGACGGCGCCAGAAGTGGGCGTGCAGGGCGTGATAGCGCTCCACGGGACCGTCGTCGAAGAGCGGCTCGGGATCGAGGACGCCGTGGACACAGCCGAGGGCCGGGTCGGCCACGAGCTGGTCGACGGCGTTCGCCACGGCGTCCGGGTCCAGCGCGGTGTCGGAGTCGAGGAAGAACAGGATCTCGCCACGGGCGGCGGCGGCGCCGAGGTTACGGGCCGCGGACACACCCCCGTTGTGCGGACTCGCGATGAGCACACAGGGGAATTCACGCGCGATGTCCCGTGAACGGTCGGTGCTCGCGTCGTCGACGACGATGACGTCGAGCGGTGCACAGCTCTGCGCGAACACCGATTCCAGACAGGCCCGCAGCGTCTTTTCGTAGTTGTAATTGGGGATGATGACGGACACGCTCGGGCGGGCCCTGGGCATGACGATTCCGTTTCTGCAGTGCTGAAGTGTGGGGTACGGGAATTCCGGCGGTCACAGGAGCCTGAAGTCCGTGATGTGGAAGCGGGCGAATTCGGGCGACGCGGCGAGCAGCCGCACGCACATGTCCAGGGCCCGGGTCACGGCCTCGGTCTCGTCCGGACTCCGCAGGTAGAGGGCGAGCCGGATCGACTGCCCGAGGATCAGCGCACGGGCCGGCCCCGCCTGGAGACAGGAAGCGTCGACCCGGCGGAGGGTCTCGATGACCTGGGTCCTCGTCGGGGGCTCGGCACGGTCCCCGGCGGAGGCGGTCATCGAGATGCCGACGAGATAGATGGGTCAGCCCCAGGAGAATCCGTCACCGGAATCACCAGAATCACCGGCATTGCCGGAGTCATTGGAGGCAGCGGCATTACCGGAGTCAACGGCCGGAACGGTCGCGGTGACGGTGGTGGTGGCGGAGTCGGCGAGGTGATGGGCGGGCATCGCGGTGTTTCCCTGCGCGATGGACAGGAAAGCGACCGAGGCGGCCACCGGAAGGAGAAGAGCCGCAATCGAACGGAACCTGGCACGCATGGGAACCACCTTTTCGTCAGGAGCTTGATTTCCTTTGGCGAGTTCAAGACTGGCCGACCGCGGCCGGGGTGTCATCGGAAACGGGCTGGCCACAACCGCGCGGCAGGACGGTGCCACCCCGGCCGGCCCCCTCGGCGCCGCGGACACCGGGCTCAGCAGGGTCTTCGTCCGGGGCGGCACCAAGCTGCCAGGCACAACGTGCCGGAGTGCGGCTGGAGTTGGACCGGGGTGGCCCGGAACGCGGAACGGCCACGCCCCCCGGAGGGGCGTGGCCGGTTTCCTGCGGTGTGGGGGCGGGGCTCAGTCGGTGGGGCGCTTGAGGCGGGCGACGAACTTGTACCGGTCGCCCCGGTAGACCGAGCGCACCCACTCCACCGGCTCGCCCTCGCCGTCCAGGGAGTGCCGCGACAGCATGAGCATCGGCAGGCCCACGTCGGTGCCGAGCAGCCCGGCCTCGCGCGGGGTGGCGAGGGAGGTCTCGATGGTCTCCTCGGCCTCGGCCAGGTGCACTCCGTACACCTCGGCGAGCGCGGTGTAGAGCGAGGTGTACTTCACCAGGGAGCGGCGGAGCGCCGGGAAGCGCTTCGCGGACAGGTGGGTGGTCTCGATGGCCATCGGCTCGCCGCTCGCCAGGCGCAGCCGCTCGATGCGCAGCACCCGGCCGCCGGCGGTGATGTCGAGCAGCCCGGCGAGGGTGTCGTCGGCGGTGACGTAGCCGATGTCGAGGAGCTGGGAGGTGGGTTCGAGACCCTGGGCCCTCATGTCCTCGGTGTACGAGGAGAGTTGGAGCGGCTGGGAGACCTTCGGCTTGGCGACGAAGGTGCCCTTGCCCTGGATGCGCTCCAGGCGGCCCTCGACGACCAGCTCCTGAAGGGCCTGGCGCACGGTGGTGCGGGAGGTGTCGAACTCGGCGGCCAGCGTCCGCTCGGGCGGCACCGGGGTGCCGGGCGGGAGGGTCTCCGTCATGTCCAGCAAGTGGCGCTTGAGGCGGTAGTACTTCGGCACACGGGCCGTGCGGACCCCGGCGCCCGCCTCCGTCGTGCCGCTCCCGTCGGCGGCCATGGACTGCCTTCCCGAGTGCTGCGCTGCTGCCGTCACCGGCTCCTCCGTCTGTCGCGGCTCACATGGTGGCACGGACCGGTCACGGGTCGTCGCCCTCCGTCAGGGTGTCGGTCCGGTAACGCGATCGACAAGCCCTTCTTATACACCGCCGCGCGGCGGACGTGCGGGGGAGTATGCAAGTTGGTCTAAACCATTAAAGCCCCAGGAGGCCCTCCGGGGCAGCCCGACGGGGCGCAACAGGCCGGACGGAGCCGACTCGTGGGGCGTGAGGAACGGTGAGGTGTCGGTCCGATAACGGACGGTCTCAGCGTTCTTATCGACCCTTGACACCCCTAAAGGTCTAGGCCAAGCTCCCGGTACTGGTCTAAACCATTAAAGACCAGATCCCAGTCCCACGGGTAGTACTTCGCGTATGTGGCATCGCGGTGGGCGGGGGGTTTCTCATCCCTGAGGAGTGTGGCGTGAAGCGCAAGCTCATCGCGGCGATCGGCGTCGCGGGCATCATGATCGGTGCCGCGGCATGCGGCGGCAGTGACAGCAAGGACGGCGCCGCGGGGGGCGACGCCAAGGAGCTGACCGTCTGGCTGACGGTCGACGCCCAGAAGAACTGGCCCGAGCTGGTGAAGGCCGCGGACGACGCGATCATCGCCAAGCACCCCGGTCTGAAGATCAACCACGAGTACTACGGCTGGCCGGACAAGAACGCCAAGCTCGACGCCGTCCTCGCGACCGACAAGGCGCCGGACGTGGTCGAGATGGGCAACACCGAGATGCTCGCCTACTCGGTCAAGGGCGCCTTCGCCGAGGTCGACCCGTCGAAGTTCGACAACTCCGCCGCTTGGCTCGACGGGCTCAAGGCCTCCGTCACGTACAACGGCAAGACCTACGGCGTCCCCTACTACGCCGGCGGCCGCACCGCGACCTGGCGCAAGGACATCGCCACGGACGCGGGCATCACCGCGACGCCCAAGACGTACGCCGAGCTGACCGCCGACCTGGACAAGGTGCAGGCCAAGCAGGGCGACAAGTTCAGCGCCTGGTACCAGCCCACCCGTGACTGGTACGCGGCCATGTCCTTCGTCTACGACGCCGGCGGCTCCATCGCCAAGCAGGACGGCGACAAGTTCAAGGCCAACCTGTCCTCGCCGGAGTCCATCAAGGGCCTCACCGAGTTCAAGAACGTCGTCGACAAGTACATGAAGGGCGACAAGACCAAGGACGAGGCGGACCGCCCGATCGTCTACGGCCAGGGCAAGTCCTTCCTCGTCTTCAGCCCGGCCTGGGAGGGCGCCAACGCCGCCCTGCCGGAGAACGACAAGGTCGGCAAGCTCGCCGACAAGATCGAGAGCTTCGTGATGCCGGCCCCGTCCGGCAAGGCCATGCCGGTCTTCCTCGGCGGCTCGGACCTCGCGGTTCCGGTCAAGTCCAAGGCGCAGGGCCTCGCCGCCGAGTGGATCAACGCGTTCACCGGCACCCAGGGCCAGAAGGGCCTGGTCGCCAAGGGCAACCTGCCCAACAACAAGACGGACCTCGCGCCGCTGAAGACGGACCCGAAGACGGCCGTGCCGGCCACCGCGGCCGAGTCCAGCTGGTTCGTCCCGATGGCGCCGGGCTGGGGCCAGGTCGAGAAGGCCAAGACCCTCCAGGACATGCTCCAGGCCATCGGCACCGGCAAGAAGACGGTCGAGGCCGCCGCGAAGGACGCGGACGCCGCGATCGACAAGGTCATCAACAACAAGTGACCTCTGGGCAGGGCCCCGTCACGCCGACGGGGCCCTGCCTGACCAGTTCCAGAGAGGGATCCCCAGGAGCGCGCGATGAGTGCCGCAGAGACAACCACCGCCAAGGTGCCGCCGGCGCGGCGCGACCCACAACCGGGCGCCGGATCCGGCCGGCCGGGAAAGCCGGACAAGAAGCGTGGCGCGGGCGGAGGAGCGGCGGTGCCCTGGGCACTGCTCGCGCCCTGTCTGATCGTCCTCGCCCTCGTGCTCGGCTATCCGCTGGTACGCCTCGTCACCCTGTCCTTCGAGAAGTTCGGGCAGCCGCAGCTCTGGGGCTTCCAGGCCGCGGAATCGGTCGGCTTCGACAACTTCAGCACCGTCCTCGGTGACGCCGAGTTCTGGCAAGTCGTCGTGCGCACCATCCTGTTCGCCGCCTCCGCCGTCGTCCTGACGATGGTCATCGGCATGCTCATAGCCCTGCTGCTCCAGCGCGTCTCGGGATGGGTCAAGACCCTCATCAACGTTGCCCTGGTGGCGAGTTGGGGCATGCCGATCGTCGTCGCCATCACCATCTTCAAGTGGATGTTCGACACCGACTACGGCGTACTGAACTGGCTGCTCAGCCAAATCCCCGGCGTCGACGTCACCGGACACAACTGGTTCATCAGCAGCACCCAGGGCCTCGCGGTGATCATGTTGCTCGTGGTGTGGGGCGCGGTGCCGTTCGTGGTCATCACGCTCAGCGCGGGCCTCACCCAGGTGCCCAAGGAGCTCGAAGAGGCCGCCCGGCTCGACGGCGCCGGCTCCTGGGGCGTGTTCCGGCACGTCACCCTGCCGATCCTCAAGCCCATCATCGTCATGCTGGCGACGCTCTCGGTGATCTGGGACATGGGCGTCTTCCCGCAGGTCTTCGTGATGCGGGGCGGCCACCCCGAACCGGAGTACCAGCTCCTCACCACGTACTCCTACGACAAGGCCTTCGTCGTCAACGACTACTCGCAGGGCTCCGCGATCGCCCTGCTCACCGTGGTCCTGCTGCTCGGTGTGATCGCGGTCTACATGCGGCAGATGCTCAAGATCGGGGACGTCGAGTGAGCGCCACGATCGGAAAGGACGGCGTGGCGATGGCTGCCTCGACCGCCGTGGCGCCCGCCGCCACGCGCACCAAGCTCCCCCGCACCAAGACCTCCCGCAAGAAGAACAAGCTGGGCTGGAACCTGCTCGGCCTGCTCGTCTTCGCCACCGCGGGCTTCCCGGTCTACTGGATGCTGAACACCGCGTTCAAGCCCGCCAAGGAAGCGATCGACCCCAACCCGCACCTGTTCCCGACGCACGTCACGCTCGACAACTTCCGGCGTGCGCTCCAGATCGGCGACTTCTGGGGTTCGATCGGCCGGTCCCTGCTGGTGTCGCTGGTGGTCGTCGTCATCGGCATCGCGGTCGGCCTGCTCGCCGCGATCGCCATCTCCCGGTTCGCCTTCCGCGGCCGCAAGATCGTCATCGTCGGCATCCTCACGGTCCAGATGGTGCCGCTGGTCGCGATGATCATCCCGGTCTTCCTGCTCCTCAATGACCTCGGTCAGTACGACAAGCTCTCGGGCCTGATCATCACGTACCTGACCTTCATCCTGCCCTTCACGGTGTGGACGCTGCGCGGTTTCATCGTCAACGTCCCCAAGGAGCTGGAGGAGGCGGCCATGGTCGACGGGTGCACCCGTACCGGCGCCTTCATCCGCGTGGTCTTCCCGCTGCTCGCCCCCGGCATGGTGGCCACCTCGGTCTACGGTTTCATCCAGGCCTGGAACGAGTACCTCTACGCCCTCATGCTGATGAGTCAGAATCACCAGACGGCCACCGTCTGGCTGTCGAGCTTCACCACACAGCACGGCACCGAGTACGCCCCGATGATGGCCGGATCGACCATGATGGCCGTTCCCATCGTGATTCTCTTCCTCCTCGTCCAGCGCAAGATGGCCGCGGGTCTGACGGCCGGCGCAGTGAAGGGATAACCCCGCCCATGACGACTATGACCACGGGTTCCGACACACTGACCCGCGACGCCCTCGCCGTGCTCCAGCCCGGGTTCACCGGCACCACCGCGCCGGACTGGCTGCTCCGTCGTATCGGCGAAGGCCTCGCCTCCGTCGGCCTGTTCGGCCGCAACATCGTCACCGCGCCCCAAGTGGCGGCCCTGACAGCCCAGTTGAGGGCCGAGCGGGACGACGTCCTGGTGGCGATCGACGAGGAGGGCGGTGATGTCACCCGCATAGAGGTGCGCACCGGCTCGTCCTTCCCGGGCAACCTGGCGCTCGGCGCCGTCGACGACCTGGAGCTGACCCGTGAGGTCGCCCGCGAGCTGGGCCGCCGGCTCGCCGAGTGCGGCGTCAACCTCAACTGGGCGCCGTCGGCCGATGTGAACTCCAACCCGGACAACCCGATCATCGGCGTACGGGCCTTCGGGGCGGACACCGCGCTGGTGGCCCGGCACACCGCCGCCTACATCGAGGGCCTCCAGTCGGCCGGCGTCGCCGCCTGCACCAAGCACTTCCCCGGCCACGGCGACACCAACGTCGACTCGCACCACGCGATGCCCCGCATCGACGTGGACCTCGACACGCTGCACGCCCGTGAGCTGGTGCCGTTCCGCGCGGCGATCGCCGCGGGTTCCAAGTCGGTCATGAGTGCGCACATCCTCCTTCCCGCGCTCGACCCCGCCCGCCCCGCCACGCTCAGCCCGCGCATCCTCACCGGGTTGCTGCGCGAGGAGCTCGGCTACGACGGGCTGATCGTCTCGGACGCGGTGGAGATGCAGGCCATCGCCGGGACCGTCGGCATCGAGCGGGGCTCCGTCCTCGCCATCGCGGCGGGCGCCGACGCACTGTGTGTCGGCGGCGGCCTGTGCGACGAAGGCACCGTACTGCGGCTGCGCGACGCGCTGGTCCAGGCGGTACGGGACGGCGACCTCGCCGAGGACCGGCTGGCCGACGCCGCCGCACGGGTGCGTGCGCTGGCGTCGTGGGCCCAGCGGGCCAGGGGGGATGTGACGGGGCCGGGCGCGGCGGTGCAGGAGGGGACCGCGCCCGGTACCGACAGCGGTGTCGCCACCGGCATCGGCCTGGTGGCCGCGCGCCGCGCCGCCCGGATCACCGCGTCGCCGTCGTGGCGTCCGCTGGAGAGCGCCCCGTATGTGGCGACCTTCACGCCCGTCATGAACATCGCGGTGAGCAGCGAGACGCCGTGGAGCATCGGCGGCGAGCTCACGGCCCTGCTGCCGGGCACCGAGAGCGGCACCTACGGCGCGGACAGTGCCGCCGCCGACGTCCTCGCGGCGGCCGGCGAGCGCCGGATCGTCGCCGTCGTCCGCGACGAGCACCGCCACCCGTGGATGGCGGCGGCCCTCGACGCGCTCCTCGCGGCCCGCCCGGACACGGTCGTGGTCGAGATGGGTGTGCCGCTGGCGGCTCCGCGCGGCGCGCTGCACATCGCCACGCACGGCGCGGCGCGGGTGTGCGGCAAGGCGGCGGCTGAGGCCATCGCGGGGGTCTGACACCGCCCAGGGATCACGTGGCGGGGTGACGGTCGGCGGACCGTCACCCCGCCACGTTTGCATGTGCGGGTAGCGCCGGAGCCCGGTGGAGGGGATGTACGAACGGGCCGACTTTCCATGTACGCAAGGGCCGAGTTGTGCGGAGCCTGCGGAGCGTGGCGCTCCGGACGGCCCGCCGCGAGGCCGCCAACCCGGTTTCGGGGCCCTCTACTTGACAGTACGTATCTGCCGTATGTCCGGTGCGTGAACCGGCCCGAAATGGGCTTCGCACCGCCCCAACTTCGGGCTTGACACCACAAGTTGGTCTAGTCCACCTTGGTGGTACGCAAGATCGGTGTGGGTGCCCTCGACCCCTGAGCGGCACCGAGCGCGAGGAGGTGGCAACCCCGGCCCTGCCGTCGTGGAGGCCCCCTCCTTTCACCGGACGACCGGTCGGCGCGACGATGCGCCGAGCTCACCAACTCCGGTTTCCGCAGGCCTGTTTGCCGGCGCAATGCTCGTTGGCGCACCGGCCGGGGCAAGGGCCGCCCGAGCGCGCCGCCCGCCGCCGCGCTCCGCCGCCGACCGTGCCCCCATCCGGCCGCCGGCCGATGCCGCCCGGCCGCCGCGCCCCACCCCGCCGACCCCGCCGATCCCCGCCTCAGGACGCCCGCGCCAGGGCCCGGATCTCCGCGCCACCGGGGACCCGCTCAGCCACCGACCATCCGAACTCTGGAGTGATCGCATGCCGGCACCCGACCGATACCTCTACCGAGCCGCCTCCGGCCGTCCCTACTTCAGCTCCGACGGCGGCGAGACCTACCTCGCCCGCACCCCGCTGCGGAACATCGAGAAGACGCGCCCGCTGCGCGTGCTGTCCGAGGACGACTTCGCGTTCTGGCAGACGTACGGCTACGTCATAGTGAAGGAGGCGATCCCGGCCACCGCCGCCCAGCGACTCCTCGACTTCACCTGGGACTTCCAGGGCCTCGACCCCGAGCGCCCCGAGACCTGGTACGACGAGAACCGGTCCTTCGCCTCCGAGCTCGAACAGCACCTGCACGTCTACGGGTTCGTCGAGGCGTACCACCACCAGCTCCTGTGGGACAGCCGCCAGACGCAGCGGGTGTACGACGCGTTCGCCGACGTGTGGGACTGCGAGGAGCTCTGGGTCACCCTCGACCGGCTCAACCTGAACCCGCCCAACGTCAAGGACCGCGACCGCGCTCACATCGAGCCCACCGACACCGGCTTCGACATCGAGCTGCACTGGGACGTCGACACCACGCTCGGTGTGCTGCCGCAGCGTGTCCAGGGCATCATCGCGCTCAACGACACCCAGGACGACCACGGCGGTTTCCAGTGCTCGCCGGAGCTGTTCCGCCGGTTCGAGGAGTGGAAGGTCGCCCAGCCCGGTGACCGCGATCCGATCAGACCGGGCGCCGACCGCACCGAGTTCCCCGTCGTGCGGCCCGAGCTCAAGGCCGGCGACCTGCTGATCTGGAACGGCCTGCTCGCGCACGGCGTCGCCCGCAACACCTCCGACAACGGTGTCCGAGCGGTCCAGTACCTCTCGATGATGCCCGCGCTCGAATCGGACCACGAGGTGCGCAAGTCCCGCGTCGAGTCCTGGCGCAGCCTCAGCACCCCGGACTGGAACAAGACGCTCGTCGGCGACGCCCGGCGCCACGAGTCCCTCCGGTACCCCACCGCCTCCCTGAACGACCTCGGCGCGAAGCTGCTCGGCCTCGAATCGTGGGGGACCGCCGGGCCCGCCGCCCCGACCGAGGAGCCCGCGTGCGACGCATCTGCCTGACGCTGCCGACCAACCGGGCCTGCGCCGCCACGATCGCGGCGGTCCACGAGGAGGCGGCCCACGCCGTCACCCACTTCGACGTCGAGGTGCACCTGCTCGTCCTGGACTCCTCCGACCCAGCGAGCCGAGCCGAACACGCCCGCACCGTGCGCGAGTTGGCGCCCGTGCCCGGGATCGTCGTGCACCACCTCGACGAGGCGAGGCAGCGCGACTTCCTGCAGCGCGTCATCGAGCGCGCCGGCCTCACCAAGCCCGACCTGGTGCTCGACCTCATGCTGCCCTCCGACGTGTCGTACGGGGCCTGCACCAACCGCGCGTTCCTCATCGCGAGCGCGCTGGGCTGCGATTCCGTACACCGCAGGGACTCCGACAGCAGCTACCAGATCCTGGACGGCGAACCCGTCCACCCCATCCACCACGAACTGCTCTCCCTCGGCAAGCGCGCCGTGGACGCCGTGCCCGGCGTCACCCGGACCCGGCTCGACCCGGCCGACGTCTCCAAGCCGGTCGCGATGGTCGGCAGCTCCTTCGTGGGCGAACTGTCCGTGGACATCGGGGAGATCCGGGAGCTCGACCCCGAGATCTACTACGAGGTGGTCGGCCTGTGGGCCGAGGCCGGCACCCCGCCCGAGCAGCGCCGCGAACTGGTCGACGACTCGTTCGTCGGTGCCGGCACCGACCCCTTCACCCACGACGAGTCGACGCTCGGCACCCCCGACATCTGGCGCGTCGACATGTGCAACATCGGCCTCGACCACGAGGTCTACGAACGCGTCCCGCTGCCGCCCGCCACCAGCACCATAGGCAGCGACTACTTCCTGCTCCACCTGGTGCGCGACGCGACACTGCCCGGCGTGGTGCACAACCGGCACATCGTGAACTACTACACCCCCGAGCGGCGTACCGGCCCCGGATTCACCGCCTACCAACTGCGGTTCACCAAGTTCCTCCTGTCGATGCTCTACCTCTACCCCGTCTACACGGCGATGGAGGAGGCGCGCGGAGCGCTGCTCGACGAACACCACCACGTACGCGCCGCGACCATCGCCGACCTCGCCGCGAAGGCCGCGTCCACGGACCGCTCCGAGAACATCCGCAGACTCGACGTCCTCGACCACTGCTACCGCCAACTGGGCGCCAAATACGCCGAGTTCGCCGATCATCTGCTGCCGCTGCGTGAACGGCTGCTCGCCGAGGCGCAGGCCGACATCGAGGACTTCGCGCTGCTCATCGAGGCGTGGGGGCCCCTGGTGGCGGCCGCTCGCTCCGAGCGTCCGGTACGGGGTGTCGAGGATGCGTGAGAGCACGGCCATCCGGGCGGCCCTCGCGGCCGCCACCGACGACCGGATCTTCTTCGACCTCGACGGCATCGAGGGCCAGTACGCGGCGCTGCTGCGCGAACTCCCGGGCATCTCGGTCCGTTTCGCCATGAAGGCGTGCCCCGTGGACGAGGTGCTCGCCTGCCTGGCCCGGCAGGGCGCGGGCTTCGACGCGGCAGGACCCAACGAGATCGAGCAGGCCCTCAGGACCGGGGTACCGCTCGACCGGATCCACTACGGCAACACGATCAAGTCGGACGAGAACATCGCCGACGCGTACCGCATGGGCGTACGCGACTTCGCCACCGACAGCATCGAGGACGTCGCGGCGATCGCCCGGTACGCGCCCGGTTCACGGGTGTTCTGCCGCCTCGCCACCAGCGGCGAGGGCGCGCTGTGGGGCCTGAGCCAGAAGTTCGGCTGCTCGGCCGAGGACGCGGTCCGCGTCCTGGAGGCGGCCCGTGACGCGGGCCTGATCCCGTCGGGTCTCTCCGTGCACGTCGGCTCGCAGCAGATGACGGCGGAGGCCTGGCGCGACGCGCTCGACGACCTGACCGACCTGGTCGTGGTGCTGGGCGGGCGCGGCATCCTCCTCGACCGGATCAACCTCGGCGGCGGCCTGCCCGCCCTCGGCTGCCTCGACACGTCGGGTCGTCCCCTCGACCCGCCGATGGACAAGATCTTCACCGTGCTCCGTGAGGGCATGGAGCGGCTCCGCGCGGAGTCGGCGTCGCCCCTGGAGTTCCTGATGGAACCCGGCCGCCACCTGGTCGCCGACCACGGCGCGATCCGGGCCCGGGTGGCCCGGCTCACCGCCCGGACAGGCCCTGGGAGCACCGGTGCGGACGAGCGCCGGCACTGGCTGTATCTGAGCTGCGGCAAGTTCAACGGCCTGTACGAGATGGACGCGTTGCAGTACCGCCTGGAGTTCCCCGGCCACATCGAGGGTGACCGCGTCTCAGCCGTGGTGGCCGGCCCCACCTGCGACAGCGACGACGCGTTCGACCACGAGGCCGGCCTGGTGCGGGTCCCCGCCGCGGCCTCCTCGGGGGACCCCGTCTGGATCCACTCCTGCGGCGCCTACGCCGTCGGCTACACCACCCAGGGCTTCAACGGCTTCGACCCGCTGCCGTACACGTGCATAGGAGGCTCGCAGTGACATCCCAGCCGGTGACCGCGCCGGACGCCCCGCTCATCCTCGACCCGGACGTCGTCATCCGCCCACTGGCCGAGGACGACTGGGACGCGATCGTCGCCCTCGAAGCGGATGCCTACACCGAGGACGGCCTGTCCGAGGGCCGCGCGGCCTTGAAGTCCCGTTACTTTCCCGGGACTTGCTTCGTGATCGAACACGAGGGGCGCGTCGGCGGCTACCTCCTCGCCCTGCCGTACCCGCCGCTCACCAGCCCGGACCTCAGCAGGGCCGAGGAGGGCCCCGCATCGCCGGCCTCCCGCAACCTGCACGCGCACGACCTGGTGATGGCCAAGGAGTTGCGCGGCCGGGGCCTGGGCCCCCGCCTGCTCACCCATCTCCTGCATGCAGCAAGGGAGTTGGGCTTCGACCACATATCCATGGTGGCCGTGCGAGGGGCCCATGTCGTATGGGCACCGCTGGGCTACCGCCCCCACCCCGAGGTCGAACTGCCGTCGAGTTACGGCGCGAACGCGGTGTACATGTCCATGGAAGTAGGCTAAATCCGTATGTTCGGCGCCCTCGACGCATACCGTCGGTCGCAGGTGGCGATCGCCGCCCTGTTCTGTTGTCTCGGCTTCCAGTACGCCACATGGGTCTCGCGGATCCCCGCGCTGAAGACGAGGCTCGACCTGTCCGAGGCGGAACTCGGGCTGCTTCTGATGGTCTGCGGGGCGGGCGCGGCGGTGTCCTTCCCGCTGGTGGCCACCCTGACCCGACGGCTGGGCTCGCGGCGGCTCGCGGTGGTCTCGGCGCTGGGTCTCGGCGCGGTCCTCCTCGCGCTCTCCGTCACGCCGGACTACCCCGTCACGCTACTCATCGTCTTCTGCGACGGGGTCGCGGTGGGGTGCCTGAACGTCGCGATGAACGCGCAGGCGGCGGCGCTGGAGGTCACGTACAAGCGCACGACGATGGCCCGGATGCACGCCACGTTCAGCGCGGGCTCGCTGTTCGCGGCACTACTCGCATCCGGAGTGACGTCACTGTCCTCCGCCCTGCCGGCCCACTTCGGCGCGGCGGCGGTGCTGGTGGTGGTGCTGGTACTGGCCGCGCGCGGCGGCCTGCTGCGGGAGACCCCGGAGCCCGTACGGTCGGACGAGCCCGCCGAACCGAAGCGGCGCGGGCTGACGCTCCCCACGCGGGTGACGATATGGATGGGCCTCGCGATGGCGTTCGGCACGGTGACCGAGGGCGCCATGAACGACTGGTCGGCGCTCTATCTGAAGGACAGCGCGGGCGCGGCGGCGGAACTCGCCCCGCTGGGCATCGCTGTCGTCTCGGTGATGATGGTGCTGGCCCGTCTCTTCGCGGACGGCTGGCGCACGAAGTGGGGCGACGACCGCATCGTACGGGCGGGCAGCGCGCTCGCCGGGACGGGCCTCGCGCTCGCGTTGCTGGCCGGGGGAGTGGTTCCGGCGCTGATCGGGTTCGCCTGCGTGGGCCTCGGCATCGCGGCGGTGACGCCGTGCGTGTACGTCGCGGCGGCCCGCCAGGGCTCGGACGCGCTGGCGCTGGTCGCGGCGATGGGGACGACGGGGTTGTTGGCCGGGCCGGCGGTGATCGGGTTCATCGCGAACGGGACGAGTCTGGCGTGGGGAATGGGGGCGGTGGCGGCGTCGGCCCTGCTGGTCTCGCTGTGCGCGACACGGATCCGCTTCCCGCAGCTGGCCCGGGTGTAGCCCGCCACCCCGGCCCACGACGGGACGAGCTCCCCGTTTGCACCCCGGCCCAGGACGGGACGAGCTCCCCTTTGCGGCCCGGCCCGGCCCGGCCCAGGACGGGTGAGCGGGCGGCGCCTTCAACCGCGTTTTCGTCCGCGGGCGGTGGTGGGTCGCCCGCGCAGTTCCCCGCGCCGCTGGGGGTGGACGGTTCGCTTTTTGCCTGCGGGCCGTGCTGGGTGGCTCGCGCAGTTCCCCGCGCCCTGGGGGGTAACGGGCCCGGTTTGCACGAGCGGCCCGTCGCGGAGGCGAGGGGCGCGGGGAGCTGCGTGGCCCCGCGCCCGGGGTTCGCTAGAGCCCCTGCCACACCGGCTTGTTGGCGAAGGTGTGCCGGAAGTACGGGGCCAGCTTCAGCTTGGACGCCGCGGCCTCGTCCACGACAACCGTCGCGTGCTGGTGCAGCTGGAGCGCCGAGGCGGGCACCACCGCGGCGACCGGCCCCTCCACCGTCTGCGCCACCGCTTCCGCCTTGCCCTCACCCGTCGCGAGCAGCACCAGATGCCGGGCCTCAAGGATCGTGCCGATGCCCTGCGTGATCACGTGGTGCGGCACCTGGTCGATGTCGTCGTCGAAGAAGCGCGCGTTGTCGACGCGGGTCTGCTCGGTCAGCGTCTTGATCCGCGTGCGCGAGGCGATCGATGAGCAGGGCTCGTTGAAGCCGATGTGCCCGTCGGTGCCGATACCCAGGATCTGGAGGTCGACCCCGCCGGCCGAGGCCAGCGCCAAGTCGTACGCCTCGCACGCCGCCTGCACGTCATCGGCGGAGCCGTCCGGGCCGATGAAGGAGTCGGGGCCGAGCCCGAGCGGCTCGACGACCTGGCGAATCACCGTGGCCCGGTAGGACTCGGGGTGCCCGGCGGGCAGCCCGACGTACTCGTCGAGCTGGCACACGCGGGCCCGCGAGACGTCGACGTCACCGGCGGAGACCTTGGCGGTCAGCGCGTCGTAGATCGGGATCGGGGTCGATCCGGTGGCCACGCCGAGCAGCGCGTCGGGCTTGCGTCGCCACAGGGCGGCGATCGACTCCGCGATGAGCTCGCCGCCTGCCTTGGCGTCCGGGACGATGACAACTTCCACGAGGGCCTGCCGATCTGGAGACGTGAAACTACAACGGACGTGGTATAGACCAATCTAGCAGAGTGGCAGCCCCTCCGGCGGGCTGTCGCGCCGCTCCCATGGTCGACCGGCGGGGTGACCGGAACGCATGCGGAGGCGGCCATTCGGAGGCACGGCCCCCCCGGGCATTCCCACCACGTCAAGCGGGCAGCCTGGTCGCGAGACGCCGCCTCGCCTGCCCCCTAGGCGATCGCCCCGCCCGTGGCGTCCAGCCACTGCCCCGTAATCCAGCGAGCGTCGTCCGATGCCAGGAACGCCACCACATCGGCGATGTCGGACGCCTCGCCGACCCGGCCGAGCGGAGACATCGCCGCCGTCGCCGCCCACGCCTGCTCGTCGGCGCGCAGCCACTCCGCGTTGATGTCGGTGTCGACGACCCCGGGCGCCACCGAGTTGACCGTGATCCCGCGCGGCCCGAGGACCTTGGACAGGTTCCGGGTCAGGACGTCGAGCGCGCCCTTGGTCATGGCGTACGTGAGCGTCTGCGGCATCATCGCGGCGCGCGCCAGTCCGCTGGATATGTTGACGACGCGCCCGCCGTCGCGCAGCCGGGCCAGGCCGAGCTGCGTCACGAAGAATGGCGCCTTGGTGTTGACCGCGAAGAGGCGGTCGTACGTCTCCTCGGTGACCTCCCCGAACGGCACGGGCCACCCGATGCCCGCGTTGTTGACCAGGATGTCCACTCCGTCGGCCTGCCGGTCGAAGGTCTCCCACAGGGCCGCCGCGTCCCCCGGAACCCCCAGCTCCTGGCCGACGGTGAAGGCCGAACCGCCCGCCGCCTCGATCGCGGCGACCGTCTCCTTCGCCGCCACGTCGTTCGTGGCGTAGTGCACGGCCACCCGTGCCCCGTCCCGGCCGAGCCGCTCGGCGATGCCCCGCCCGATGCCCCTGCTGCCGCCCGTGACCAGCGCCGTCTTTCCGTCGAGCGAGCCCATGGCCGCGCCCCTTCCGCCCCGATAAGTTCTGTAGCGGTCGCTACGGAAACAACGTAACACGCTTTCTTTAGCGGGCGCTACAGAAGGGGTAGGATGGTGGCATGGCGACGAAACAGCGCGGGCGGCCCCGATCCTTCGACCGGGACACGGCTCTGGAGCAGGCCACGATGGAGTTCTGGCGGCGCGGCTACGAGGTGACTTCCATCGCCGATCTGACCCGGGCCATGGGCATCGGCGCGCCCAGCCTGTACGCCGCCTTCGGGGACAAGCAGGCCCTCTTCGAGGAGGTCTTCTGCGGCTACCAGGCCACCCACGGGGCCTTCGCGACGCGGGCGCTCACCGAGGAGCCGACCGCGCGGGAGAGCGTCGCGCGGCTGCTGCGCGAGGCCGCCGCCGAGTTCACCGACCCGGCGCACCCCTACGGCTGCATGGTGATCAGCGCCGCGGCCAACTGCACGACCGAGGCCGTCAGCGACGCCCTGCGCGAGCAGCGCACCGCAGGCCTCGGCGCGATCGAGACCCGGATCGCCGCCGACATCGAGGCGGGCCGGCTGCCTGGAACCACCGACGCGGGCACCCTCGCCCGATTCGTCGCCACGGTTTTCCAGGGCATGTCCCAGCAGGCCAGGGACGGCGCCACCCGCGCCGACCTCGAAGCGGTCGCCGTGGCGGCCATGACCGTCTGGCCCGGGGCGCCGACGCTACGCCCCTGAGGGTTGCGCCCCCGATGCCGGCACGGAATATTGCGTCGTGCACATGGATGGACAGGGCAGAATGGTCTAGTCCACAATGAACACATCAGACTTCCGCCCACCCCGCACAGGCGGGCGGAACCGAGGCCCCGGCGCTCTCTGCCCTGACCGCGCCGTGACCTCTCTGTGAAGGCCGAGGGGACCGCACACCCGTCGGCCGGCAACCGGGCTGCGGTGCCCGGACGGGTCGAGGGTCCCGTCCCGGCGCCGCGGCCCGCAGTCATTTCCGCCGGTGGACGCGGGTACGCTCGCACCGTGCCCTCCATGAACGACCTCGTACGCCAGCACACCGCTCTGAGTGAGTCCGACCTCGAGTGGCTCCATCTGCTGGTCTCGGAGTGGCAGCTGCTCTCCGACCTCTCCTTCGCCGACCTCGTCCTGTGGGTCCCCACCCTGGACGGCACCCGCTATGTGTCGGTCGCCCAGATGCGCCCCAACACCGGACCCACGTCCTACCAGGACGACATGGTCGGCCATCTCGTCCCGCGCGGCCGGCGCCCGCTCCTCGACGCCGCGCTCGACGAGGGCCGTATCGTGCGTGAGGGCGACCCGGAGTGGCGCGAGGAGGTTCCGGTCCGCGTCGAGTCGATCCCGGTGCGCCGGGAGGGGCGGGTCCTCGGCGTCATCGCGCGGAACACCAACCTGCTCACCGTCCGTACACCCTCGCGGCTCGAACTCACCTACCTCCAGTCCGCGTCCGACCTCGCCCAGATGATCGCCGCCGGCTCCTTCCCCTTCCCGGGCCAGCAGGTCGACATGGACGCGTCGCCCCGCGCCGGCGACGGCCTGATCAGGCTGGACGCGGACGGCATCGTCCAGTACGCCTCGCCCAACGCGCTCTCCGCCTACCACCGGCTCGGCCTCGCGTCCGACCTGGTCGGCCAGCACCTGGGCCAGCTCACCGCAGAGCTCGCACCCTCGCGCGGCCCGGTGGACGAGGCCATCGCCAAACTCGCCAGCGGCTATGCGCCCCGCGAGGCCGAGGTCGAGGGCGATGACGGGGTCATCCAGCTGCGCGCCATTCCGCTCAAGCCGAAGGGGACGCGCATCGGCTCGCTCGTCCTGCTGCGCGACGTGACCGAACTGCGCCGCCGCGAGCGGGAGTTGATCACCAAGGACGCCACCATCCGGGAGATCCACCACCGGGTGAAGAACAACCTCCAGACGGTGGCTGCCCTGTTGCGCCTCCAGGCCCGCCGGATGGACTCCGACCAGGGCCGCGAAGCGCTCAACGAGGCGGTCAGGCGCGTTGGTTCGATCGCCATCGTGCACGAGACGCTGTCTCAGAACCTGGATGAGCGCGTCCAGTTCGACGAGATCGCCGACCGGGTGCTGGCCATGGTCGCCGAGATCTCACCGGGCAAGATCGAGTGCCGTCGCACCGGCCGCTTCGGGATACTCGACGCGGAAGTCGCCACCCCGCTGTCCATGGTGCTCACCGAGGTGCTGCAGAACGCACTTGAGCACGCCTTCGTCCCCGGAGACCAGGGCTCGGTCGAGGTCGCGGCGCTGCGCGGCGGCACCCGCGAGGACGCGCGGCTGCTGATCACCGTGCGGGACGACGGCCGGGGTCTGCCCGAGGGCTTCGACGCGCAGCGCACCGGAAATCTGGGCCTCCAGATCGTACGGACCCTGGTCGAGGGCGAGTTGGGCGGAAGCTTCGACATGGTGCCGGCACCGGAGCGCGGCACGAAGGTCGTGCTCGACATCCCGGTGGGCCCCGAGAAGTAACGCGTACCCGACCTTCACCGACGTACACGGTCCTCATCGCCGTACTCGACCCGCCCCCATCGCCGTACTCGACCCGCCGCGACCGTATGCGGCGCGGCGTACACAGCAGCGAGCCCCGAACCATGAGACACGGTTCGGGGCTCGAATGCTGTGGGTTGTTACTGCTGCGCGCTGCGGCTCGGGGGGCGGTGAGTGCGTACGCTCTGTACGCGCCGCGCGAAGCTAAGGCAGGAAGTGGGGGCTCAGGCGGTCGCGTTGCGCGCCCGGTTGCGAGCGGCACGGCGCTTCATCGCGCGGCGCTCGTCCTCGCTGAGGCCACCCCAGACGCCGGAGTCCTGGCCGGACTCGAGCGCCCACTGCAGGCACTGCTCCATGACGGGGCAGCGGCGGCAGACGGCCTTGGCTTCCTCGATCTGCAGCAGCGCAGGACCGGTGTTGCCGATGGGGAAGAACAGCTCGGGGTCTTCCTCACGACAAACGGCGTTGTGACGCCAGTCCATGGCTGCTACCTCTCTTTGTGTTACGTGCGGGGGGTGCTTGTGAATGTGAACGCTTTCACGAATCCCTCAACAAGGGAAGGGCCATCTTCCAGTTGGACTGGTGGTGGTCCTGGTTTTGAGGAGGGGTTCTGGCTTTCAGTGGAGGCCGGTGTTGCGGGCCGTCCCGATCGCCATGTAGAGATTCGCAAACCTCGGCGGCGGATACAACCCCTTCAGGAAAGTTTTTTTGGATTCCTCGGTGTCGACTGGGTCACAGTCGTACTTCCATGGGGTGGATGCCAGCCTAAACGTTCGAGTGAAAGGACTTTGGGCCCTTCCACTCACACAATCACACGCAGTGCACGGCGTACGCCTGTGAACGCGACGCTAGTACGCAGGCCCAGGTGGTCACCGTCCATCTGGAACGGGAGCGGGGCCTTGGAATGCAAGGTGAAGTCCGTCAAGTCGTGCAGTGATACGGCGTGCTTGCCGCGCGGACCGCGATCTGGCGTGGAAGTGAGCAACTGGGTCGCGTAACGGGTCGCCGACGGTGTGGTCATCCGGGTCAGCGCCAGGACGTCCAGCGCCGTCTCGAAGGAGGCCTCGGTGGACGCGTACAGCGGACGATTGCCCAGGTAGGTGTAGGGAGAGGTGTTGCAGACTATCGACAGGACGAGATCCTCGACCGTCTCCACGTCCGGCCGCTCCAGCGTGATCTGGCCGTGTCTGCGGTGGGGCTCGCCGAAGAACTGGCGCGCCACCTGGCGCAAATAGAGGGCGTGCGTCGAGCGCTTTCCGCGCTCCCGCTGCTGTTCGACCCGGCCCACCACACCCGCGTCGAATCCGAACCCGGCACAGAAAGTGAACCAGCGTTCGGGAACGCCCTCGTCCACGCTGCCCGGCACCCCGGAGGCGAGCCCCAGGCTCACCGTCCGGCTCCGTTCCTCGCGCAACGCATCCAAAATGACACCGGTCGACTCCACAGCGTCATTGGGGAGGCCGAGGGCGCGCGCGAAGACATTGGTCGAGCCGCCGGGGACCACCGCGAATTCCGGGAGTTCGGGACTCGGGCCGTTGTGCAGCAGCCCGTTCACGACCTCGTTGACCGTGCCGTCGCCGCCGAGCGCCACCACGAGATCGATGTCACTGCTCTCGGCGGCCCGCCGCCCGAGGTCCTTGGCGTGCCCCCGGTACTCGGTGGTGACCGCCTCCAGCTTCATCTCGCTGGCGAGCGCGTGCAGGAGGACGTCACGCGTGCGCGCACTGGTGGTGGTAGCCGCCGGGTTGACCACGAGAAGTGCACGCATGGGCGCCAGCCTACCTACCGGGGGGTATCGGGACGTACGTGGGCCGGACCGGCCGGCCCTCCGAGAGGCCCGACGGCTCCGGGCTACCCTGGCGGGGTGAGTACAGAGCAGACCTCCGAAGCCCCCGTCGGACCGCGCCCCGGCCGGCTGACCGCCGCGGCCGCGCTGTCCGCGCTCGAAGGGCTCGCCCTGGTCGCCGGTGGCCTCTTCATGCTCGTGATGGGCCTGACCGGCAAGCCGGACCGGCCCACCCAGGCCGAGACCGGCGGGGTGACCCTCGTGGTCCTCGGCCTGATCCCGCTGATCGCCGCCCGGGGCCTGCTGCTCCGCCGCCGCTGGAGCCGGGGCCCCTCGATGATCACCCACATCATGGCGCTGCCGATCGCCTGGATGTTCCTGCGCTCCGACGGCGCCCCGTGGATCCCCGCGGGCATCGTGCTCGCGGCGGTGGCCATCACGGCGCTCGTCCTCCTGGTCAACCCCGCCACCACCGAGGCGCTCGGCATCCGCGGACCGGTGCGCGACGCCTAGTCCCACGTAGATGCGCGACGTCCAGCCCCCATGGGGGACACGGCTGCGGGGCCGGAGGCAATGCCTCCGGCCCCGCAGCCGTAGGTGATGAGGCGCGCGTCTACTCCTCCACGAGCAGCCGCTCCCGCAGCTGCGCGAGCGTGCGCGCCAGCAGACGTGAGACGTGCATCTGCGAGATGCCGACCTCCTGCGCGATCTGCGACTGGGTCATGTTGCCGAAGAAGCGCAACAGCAGGATCCGCTTCTCGCGCGGTGGAAGGTCTTCGAGGAGCGGCTTGAGCGACTCGCGGTACTCGACGCCTTCGAGCGCCTCGTCCTCCGCGCCCAGGGTGTCCGCCACCGCCGGCGACTCGTCGTCCGTGTCCGGCACGTCGAGCGAGAGCGTGGAATAGGCGTTGGCCGACTCCAGGCCCTCCAGGACCTCTTCCTCGGAAATGCCGAGCCGCTCGGCCAGTTCGTGCACCGTCGGTGAGCGGCCGTGCTGCTGGGAGAGCTCCGCGGTCGCCGTGGTCAGCGCGAGCCGCAGCTCCTGGAGCCGGCGCGGCACCCGCACCGCCCAGCCCTTGTCGCGGAAGTGCCGCTTGATCTCGCCGACGACGGTGGGCGTCGCGTACGTGGAGAACTCCACGCCCCGCTCGGGGTCGAAGCGGTCCACCGACTTGATCAGACCGATCGTGGCGACCTGGGTCAGATCGTCGAGCGGCTCACCCCGGTTGCGGAAGCGCCGCGCCAGATGCTCGACCAGCGGCAGATGCATCCGTACCAGCCTGTTGCGCAGCTCGGCCTTTTCCGGCGAGCCCTCGGGCAGCTTGCGCAGCTCGACGAACATCACCCGCGCCCCGCTGCGATCATGTGGATCGTGGTGCCTGTGCTCGATGTGCTCGCTCATAAAGGCCGCCCGCTCTGCCTGCTCCGCCGCGTACAAAAGGCCATCTGGGCCGTCCACAGGGCTGTCCACCGGGTGCGGCCGGGCCTGCTGCTCCGGGATGTCCGCGGAGCGCGGCACGTCGGGGATGCGCTCGTCGTCCCGCACCGGACCCTCCCCGCTCACGCCGGTCCGGGTCCCGCGCCGCGCTGTTTGTACAGGCTGATGGAGACCGTACGGTCGTCGGCCACGGAGGAGTCGACCTTGCCGGCCAGGGCGGAGAGCACCGTCCAGGCGAAGGTGTCACGCTCCGGGGCCCGGCCGTCGGTGGTCGGGGCCGCGACCGTGACCTCCAGTGAGTCGTCGACGAGGCGGAACACACAGCTCAGCACGGAGCCCGGTACGGCCTGCTGGAGCAGGATCGCGCAGGCCTCGTCGACCGCGATGCGCAGATCCTCGATCTCGTCGAGGGTGAAGTCCAAACGTGCCGCGAGGCCGGCCGTGGCCGTACGCAGCACTGACAGGTAGGCACCCGCGGCCGGCAGCCGGACTTCTACGAAGTCCTGATTCCCGGGCTCGCCTGCGATCTGGGACACCCTCACCTCCAAGGTGGCACAAAGCTCTGTCGGGGCCCGGGGAGGGGAGAAGTCCCGGGCCGTGGGTACGGGGTCCGTACCTGGACTGGCGACGCTATCGCGATCCATGGTGCCCTGTCGCCGGAAGCTCTCCCGGCGGCTGTCACTCATGGTAAGCCTATGAGTACGGACAGTGGCTAGAGGTTTGCAGTGCCCAATTGCTGTGAACCGGGACCGGGTTGACGTACCCAGGCACCGGGGCGTCGAACCCCCGCCGTCACACCAGCAGTCCGTCGACGAAACACCAGCGCCAGCTCTCACCGGGCTCGAAGGTCCGCATCACCGCGTGCCCGGTCTCCTTGAAGTGGGCCGTGGCGTGCTGGTTGGGCGACGAATCACAGCAGCCGACGTGACCGCAGACCAGGCACAGGCGCAGCTGGACGGGGTGCGTACCCTCCTTCAGACACTCGGGGCAGGTGTCGTTCAGCGGGGACGGCTCGGGGCGCGGCAGTTCTGCAACGTGCGGACACTCGCTCATGATGGCCAGGTTACGACGGAGCGCCCGGCGCGGGTGAGTGGGGACGGACGGTCTGATGGATGCATTGCCGCTGGTGGCACTGATCGCGGCGAGCGCGGCGGTCGCGGGAGGGGCGCGCAGGACACCGGTGCCGGCGCCGCTGCTCCTGGTGGCGGTGGGGCTGATCGGGGCGTACGTGCCCGGCGTCCCCGCGTACACCCTCGACCCGCACATCGTGCTGCCGCTCGTACTGCCCCCGCTGCTGCACACGGCGGCGCTGGAGAGTTCCTACCTCGATCTGCGCGCCAACCTGCGGCCGGTGGCGCTGCTCTCCGTCGGTTACACCCTGTTCGCGACGGTGGTGGTCGGCTACCTCGCGTATCTGCTCGTGCCCGATCTGCCGATCACCGCGGCGCTCGTGCTCGGCGCGGTGATCGCGCCGCCCGACGCGGTCGCGGCCACCGCCATCGCGCGCCGGCTGCGGCTGCCCAGCCGCATCACCACGATCCTCCAGGGCGAGTCCCTGGTGAACGACGCGACCGCGATCACCGCGTACAAGGTGGCGCTCGCCTCGGCCGTCGGGGCGGGAGCCACCTGGGGCGGCGGGCTCAAGGAATTCGCGCTCGCCTCCGTCGGCGGCATCGGGGTCGGACTCGTCCTCATGCTGCCGATCCACTGGCTCCGCCGCCATCTGCACGAGGCGCTGCTCCAGAACACCCTCTCGCTGCTCATCCCGTTCATCGCCTACGCGGCGGCGGAGCAGGTCGGGGCGTCGGGGGTGCTCGCCGTCGTGGTCGTCGCGCTCTACCTCGGACACCGCTCCTGGCAGGTCGACTTCGCGACCCGGCTTCAGGAGGAGGCGGTCTGGAAGATGGTCGCCTTCCTTCTCGAATCGGCGGTGTTCGCGCTGATCGGGCTGCAAATGCCGGTGGTGCTCAAGGGACTTGGGGAGTACGGGGTCGGCGAGGCGGTCTGGTACGCGGTGGGGGTGTTCGCTCTGGTGGTGGCGGCCCGGTTCGTCTGGGTCTTTCCGGCTACGTTCCTGCCGCGCGCGCTGTCCGAGAAGGTACGGAGCCGGGAGCCCGAGGTCGACTGGACGGCGCCGGTGATCGTGGGGTGGGCCGGGATGCGCGGCGTGGTCTCGCTCGCCATCGCCTTCTCCATCCCGCTGACCATGGAGGACGGTTCGGCGTTCCCCGCGCGCAACCTGGTGCTCTTTTTGACCTTCACGACGGTGATCGGCACGCTCGTCGTGCAGGGCCTGACCCTGCCGCCGCTGATCCGGCTGCTCAAGCTTCCCGGGCGCGACGCCCAGGCCGAGACGCTCGCCGAGGCGCAGGCCCAGAGCGAGGCCTCACGCGCGGCCGAGGCCCGCCTCGACGAACTGCTCACCGATGAGCGCAACGCCCTGCCGCCGCCGCTCGCCGCGCGGCTGCGGACGGTGCTTGAGCGGCGGCGCAACGCGGTGTGGGAGCGGCTCGGGGCGGTCAACGAGGCGACGGGGGAGTCGGCGGACGACACGTACCGTCGGCTTTCGCGCGCGATGATCGAATCGGAGCGGGAGGTGTTCGTTTCCCTGCGGGATGCTCGGCGGATCGATGACGAGATGATGCGGACGTTGCTGCGCCGGCTGGACCTGGAAGAGGCCGCGGCCTACCGCGAGGGCGAACCCTGACCCCACCCCTTGGGGCTCCGCCCCAGACCCCGTTCGCGCCTGAAGAGCGCTCGTCCTCAATCGCCGGACGGGCTGAGGTGGCCCCTGTCGGCCAGGGCCGAGCGGTTAGGTGGGTTGAGGGGGCCCTGTCGGCCGGGGTCGAGTGGTAGGGCGGGTTGAGGGGGCCCTGTCGGGCGGGGCCGAGCGGTCAGGGGTGGCCCGTGATCACCGCTGTCACCCGCGCTCCGCGCGCGAACGCTCCCTCCTGCGCCAAGCTGACCAACCCGTACAGCAGCTTCGCCACATACACCCGCTCCACCCCGACCCCGTGCCGCTCCTCGAAGTCCCGCGCGAACGCGTCGAGTTCGCGCGGGACACGTGCGTACCCGCCGAAGTGGAAGCGGTCCTCCAGGGTCCAGGTGCCGCGGGGGCCGCCGAAGGCCGACTGTTGGAGGGTGCGGATCTCCGAGGTCAGGAAGGCTCCCTTCAGGACCGGTACGCCGATCGCCCGCTGGCCCGGGGCGAGCCCGGCGGCCAGGCCGGCCAGGGTGCCGCCCGTGCCGCAGGCCACCCCGGCCACGTCCGTGACCCCGCGCAGCTCCTCGCCGAGCGCCGTACAGCCGCGTACCGCCAGGGAGTTGCTGCCGCCTTCGGGCACGACGTACGCGTCACGGCCGAGCAGGTCGAGGAGGTCCGCCAGCACGTCGGGCGAGGACTTGCGGCGGTAGGTCGCGCGGTCGACGAAGTGGAGCCGCATGCCGTCCGCGGCGCACCGGGCGAGGGAGTCGTTGAGCGGGCGGCCCGCCAGTTCGTCGCCCCGGACGACGCCGATCGTGGGGAAGCCGAGGAGACGCCCGGCGGCCGCGGTCGCCCGCAGGTGGTTGGAGTAGGCACCGCCGAAGGTGAGGACGGGCCGGCCGGCCGCCGCCCGAAGGTTCAGCACGAGCTTGCGCCATTTGTTGCCGACCAGGTCCGGGTGGATCAGGTCGTCCCGCTTGAGGAACAGCCGCACCCCGTGCCGCGCGAAACGCTCGTCCACCGCTTCCTCCAGGGGGGAGGGCAGGCGGGGGGCGAGCGTTTCGGGGTTCATGCGTCCATTGTCACGTCACCACGTCTCACGCACAGGGTCACTTCAGCCGCTCGTGCACGCGTTCGCGCAGCCAGTCCATGGTGAAGCCGCGCGGATCGACCTTGCCGACCTGCCACTCCTTGTGACCGATGACGGAACGCTCGGTCCAGCCGTAGTGGCGGCACACGGCGGCCGCGGCCTTCTCGATCGCGTCGAGCTGCGCCTGGGGCCACGGGTCCTCGCCGTCGCCGAGGTTCTCGCACTCGAAGCCGTAGAAGTGCGTGTTGCCGTCGGTGTCGTTGCGCACCGGCGGCGGCAGCCGCTTCTCGGCGATCACCGCGCGCAGCACGTCCGCGTCACCGGCCCCCGCGTGATTGGCGCGGCCGTTGCCGACGAGGTGTACCCGGCCGTCCTTGGTGATCACGCCGTGGCAGAGCGGGCCGGGCAGTGACTCGTAGCCGTCGTAGCAGAGACGGACCGTGGCGTCGGATCCGTGCGTGGCGGTGTGGTGGATGACGACGCCGTTGATCGGGCCCCAGCCGCCGTGGCCGGCCCGGTTGTGGCTGCGCCACTGGCCGACCTCGACGACGGTGAGGCCCTCGGCGCGCAGGGCGGCGAGGAACTGGTCTGCGGACATGGGTGGGGCCATGGCCGCCTCCTTCCAGAGCGGTGCAGAACATCTCGTACCGCTTGTACCCCAACTCCCCCTATGGGGCGATCTGTTCGGTTTGGTGAGCGAGTCGATCCGGACACTCCGGACCCCCTCGCCGCCGCCGCCGTGCGCCGCGTCAGGCGTGGGCCTGCCAGAGGTCGGGGCCGAAGACCTCGTAGTGGATGTCGGCGGCGGCCACCCCCTTGGCGAGCAGCTGGGTGCGGACCGAGCGCAGGAACGGGAGCGGGCCGCAGAGGTAGGCGCGGGTGCCGGACGGGACCGGCAGCGCCGTCAGGTCGACCAGGCCGGTGCGGTCGGCGGGGTGGCCGGGCTCGGGGTCCTCGTACCAGAAGTGGGCCGCCGCGTCGGGGAGTTTGGCGGTGAGCGCCGCGTGGTCCTCGCGCAGCGGGTGCGCGGCGGGGGAGCGGTCGCCGTGCACCACGGTCACCGGCGAGCGGTGGCCGGTGGCCGCGAGCTGCTCCAGCATCGACACCATCGGCGTGCAGCCGATCCCCGCCGACGCGAGCAGCAGCGGGGCCCCGTCCGCATCGAGCACGAGATCGCCGTACGGGGCCGAGACACGCAGCGAGTCGCCCTCGCGCAGATGCGCGTGGAGGTGGCCGGAAACCTCACCGTCGGGCGTGCCCGTGACGCGACCGTCGGGCGTGCCCGTGACGCGCTTGACGGTGATCGAGCGCAGCTGGCCGCCGGGCGCCGAGCTCAGGCTGTACTGGCGTATCTGCCGCGCGCCATCGGCCAGTTCGACCTGTACGGAGACGTACTGGCCGGGTGTGAAGGCGGGCGCGGGCGCGCCGTCGGCGGGGCGCAGCCGGAAGGTGGCGCAGTCGGCGGTCTCCTCGGTGCGGCCGGCCACGGTCCACTCGCGCCAGACGTCGCCCGCGAGCACACCCCGCTCCGCGTAGAGGCGGGCCTCGATCGCGATGAGGGCGTTCGCCATCAGCCAGTACACCTCGTCCCACGCCGCGGCCACCTCGGCGGTCACGGCCTCCCCGAGCACCTCCGCGATCGCGGCGAACAGGTGCTCGTGCACGACCTCGTACTGCTCGGCGGTGACACCGAGCGAGGCGTGCTTGTGGGCGATGCGGCCGAGCATCACGTCCGGGCGCTCGTCGGGGTGGTCGACCAGGTACGTGGCGCGGACATGGAGGCGGACATGGTGGGCGCACATGGAGGCGGACATGGTGGGGGAAGGCCGGTCGGCGGGACCGGGCTGGTCCAGGCGCCCGCTCGGCCGCGGGTGTGTGCGGGCCCTGTTCGAGCGCTTCGCGGCGACTTCCCGGCTCGTCGGCACTCCAATCCCACTCGTTTGAGTAATGGCGTGTCGACTCTCCGTAATGGAAGGGTTCTCGGCGCTGCAGCTTGAAGATCGTGAGAGCGCCCAGAAGGAGTCACATGTCGGTCGAGGCAGGTCCCGAGAACCGCGCACAGCAGAGTCTCGGCACAGCCGCCGCGCGGAACTTGGCGACCACCACCAAGTCCGCCCCCCAGATGCAGGAGATCACCTCCCGCTGGCTGCTGCGCATGCTGCCGTGGGTGCAGGTGCAGGGCGGTACGTACCGGGTCAACCGACGGCTCAGCTACTCCGTGGGCGACGGGCGGATCACCTTCGTCCAGACCGGGGAGCGGGTCACCGTCATCCCGGCCGAACTGGGCGAGCTGCCCGCCCTGCGGGAGTACGAGGACGAGACGGTGCTCGGTGAGCTCGCCACCCGCTGCGAACAGCGCGAGTTCGCGGCGGGCGAGACCATCGCCGCCTCGGGCGATGTCACGGACCGCGTCTTCCTGCTGGCGCACGGCAGGGTCGAGAAGGTCGGCACCGGCCAGTACGGCGACGAGACCGGGCTCGGCTTCCTCGCCGACGGGGCGTACTTCGGCGACCAGGCCCTGGTCTCGGGCGACGCCACCTGGGAGTGCACGGTCCGGGCCACCACCGCGTGCACCGTCCTGGTCCTGACCCGGGCCGACGTGCTCAACCTCGCCGAGCGCTCCGAGTCGCTGCACGCGCACCTCACGGCGGTCTCGGGGCTGCCGGAGCAGCGCACCAACACCTACGGCGAGGCGGCGATCGACCTCTCCGCCGGCCATGTCGGCGAAGCGGTCATCCCGCACACGTACGTCGACTACGAGGGATCGCCCCGCGAGTACGAACTCTCGGTCGCGCAAACGGTGTTGAAGGTCCACAGCCGGGTGGCCGACCTTTACAACCAGCCGATGAACCAGACCGAGCACCAGCTCAGGCTCACCGTCGAGGCGCTGCGCGAGCGCCAGGAACACGAGCTCGTCAACAACCGCGAGTTCGGCCTCCTGACCAACTGCGACTACGGCCAGCGGCTCCAGCCGCACGACGGTGTACCGAGCCCCGACGACATGGACGAGCTGCTCTCGCGCCGCCGCGGCAACAAGCTCTTCCTCGCCCACCCCCGCGCGATCGCCGCCTTCGGCCGCGAATGCAACAAGCGCGGCCTGGTGCCGGAGTCCGTGGAGGTCGCGGGCAACCATGTGATGGCCTGGCGAGGTGTGCCGATCTTCCCGTGCAACAAGATCCCGGTGAGCGAGGCCCGTACGACCTCGATCATCTGCATGCGTACCGGCGAGGCCGAACAAGGCGTCATCGGGCTCCAGCAGTCGGGCATCCCGGACGAGATCGAGCCGAGCCTCTCGGTCCGCTTCATGGGCATCGACGAGCAGGCGATCATCTCCTACCTGGTCACGGCCTACTACTCGGCCGCCATCCTGGTGCCCGACGCGCTCGGCGTCCTGGAGAACGTCGAGGTCAGCCGCTGGCGGTGAGATCACGGTCCGGGGGTGTCCCCACGTGGTGTGCCCGGTCCGGGCGTGCCCCGGCGTGGTGCGCCCCGGCCCGGCGTCCGTGTCAACCGCGAGAAAGGTCACCCTAGTTGGCGATGCCGGATGCCATGGAGGGCCGTGAGGCCGTCGAGCTGCTGGCGCGGACCCGCGCCGTCATCACGCCCCACCTGCGCGCCACCGTCGAATCGCTGCCCACATCCATGCGCCGGGTCGCCCTGGACCACTTCGGCTGGGAGCGCACCGACGGCGCCCCGCCCGGCGCCCGGGCGGGCACGGCGATCCGCCCGGCCCTCGTGTTCGCCGCCGCGACCGCGTTCGGCGGCCGCCCCGAAGCGGCGGTGCGGGCGGCGGCCGCCGTGGAGCTCCTCCACACCTTCACCCTGCTCCACGACGACGTCATCGACGCGGACGCCACACGACACCACCGCCCCACCGCCCGGACCGCCTTCGGCATTCCGGACGCCGTCGTCGTGGGCGACGCGCTGCTCGCCTTCGCGCCGCGTCTCATCGCCGAGGACGGCCACCCCGCGGCGGCCGCGGCCTCGGCCCGGCTCGCCGCCTGCGTCGTCGAACTCCGCGCGGGCCGGCAGGCCGACCGCGCCTTCGAGCGCCGGGCCCCGCACGACGTCTCGCTCGACGCATGCCTCGCGATGGCGATGGCGAAGACCGGCGCGCTGCTCGGATGCGCCTGCGCACTCGGGGCGCTGTACGCCGGTGCGGGCGAGGAGGAGGTCGCCGCCATGGACGCGTTCGGCCGCGAGGCCGGGCTCGCCTTCCAGCTCATCGACGACCTCATCGGGATCTGGGGCGACCCGGGGCATGCCGGGGAACCCGCCGGCGCCGACCTCGCCGCCCACGGGAAGTCGCTGCCCGTCGTCGCCGCGCTCGGCTCGGGCACCCCGGCCGCGGTCGAACTCGCCGCCCTGTACGAAGGCGCGATGGGGGAGGGCGCGGTGCGCGAGGCGGCCGACGCGGTGGAGCGGGCGGGCGGCCGCGACTGGGCCCAGCTCCACGCCGCTGACCGGATGGCCCGCGCCGTCGACCACCTCGCGGGCGCCGTACCCGACCTCACGGCGGCAGGTGAACTACTGGCCCTGGCCGAGTTCGTCACCCGCCGCAGCGGCTGAGGCGTATGGGGGTGCCGGCGAACGCGCCCCGCCGCCCGTGTTCACTGCGCGTCAACGGCGCGGAACCTCAGCCCTACCCGATGCCCGGTCAGGCGCCGGAAGCAAGATCGTCCCGGGTGAATTCGCCGCCCGCCGCTTCGAGTTGAGTGGGTCGCGAACGTGCGACAACGGGGCGGTCGTGTCAAAGTACGCAAGGCGGCGGTAACACCCATTTCGGTCACCCCCTGTGACGAACGGCCGGGTACGCCGCTAATCTCCGCCCATGACACCACAGTCATGGGCGGGTTGGTATCGCGACCGCCTAGGATCAGAAGCGCTGACGATCACCACTGACGGGACGCAACTGCGGACCCGCATCAGGGGGGTCGACTTCGCCGGAGCGAGCTTCGACTCGCTCGGCCCGGTGCCGGGGATACCGACGGAGAGCGGCACCTTCGCGCTCGACGGCGGCAACCTCCGGGACTTCGTACTCGAATGGGACATGCCCGTGCCCGTCGCTTCGGACGACGGCGCCGTTCAGGAGGCCACGCTCAGCTGTCTGCTCTCCCTCAAGCCGCCGGAGCCGGACCTCGGGGTCGCGCTGCACTTCGGGGGAGCGGTGTACGCCAGCGGCCGGGCGGAGCTCGACTTCGGCTCGGTGCTCGACGACATCCGGCGCCAACTCCCGTCCGGCTCAAGCCTCCAGCGGTCGCCCCTGGATGCGATCTAGCCCGTCCCTGCCCTAGCCCCCTCCCCCCGTTCCTCACGCGGCCGCCGCGCATCGGGGAGTCCCCAGGACTCCGCGGTGCAGGGCGGCCGCTCCGATCTTCCCGGCCCCCGCCCCTCCGCACCCCTCCTCAAGCCCGTAGGCCCGCTCCCTCGCGGACCCGCTGGGCGTCAACCTCCGTACGGCGCTGAGGGGTTACCAGCGCATGCGCGAGGAGGGGCTGATCGAGCTTGGGTGTGGGGATTGGGCGTGTGGAGCCGGCTCCCGGGCCCTCAGTAGGTCTGGAGCTCCACCAGATTGCCGTCCGGGTCGAGGATGTGTGCGGCCCTCAACCCGGGCCCCCAGGCGGGCAGTTCACGTGCCGGGGCCGCCAGGGTGCCGCCGGCCTCGGCGCAGAGCGAGACGGCCGCGTCGAGCGCCTCTGGTGTCGCCATGCGGATGACGAGGGACGCGCCGCCGTCCGGCACGGAGTCCTCGCCGAGTGCGGCGACCATCGCGGCCCGGGCGAACAGGGCGAGCGCGGTGCGTCCGTCACCGGCATCCCAACTGGCGTAACCGGAAGCGGAGTTGCCGCGGGCGAGGGTGCAGCCGGTGAGTCCGGGGAGGACCGCGTCGTAGAAGCGGAAGGCCGGCTCATAGCGGTCGACGAGAAGCCGGGGGTACGGAGGCTCCAGAGGTTCCATGCCCCGAACCTAACCCGGAACGTCCGCGGTGTGCCCGCGATCACGCGCAGGGCAGGACGTGCTCGGTGATCAGCTGGGCGCAGGCCATCGCCTCGGCTCCGGCGGAGTCCACCTCGATGTCGTACCGCACCCCACGGTGCACGGCCTCGGCCTGTCCCCGGGCCATGCCGGGCATGCGGTCGCCCCGGGCGGTCTCGCGTCCGGCGGCGGTGTCGGGGTCGCAGCGGATCCCTACCCAGAGCACGTCGAGCCCGTCCAGAGCGTGCAGCCAGCGCTTCTGCGCGTCGGCGCCGTCCAGGAACACCTCGTCGAGGACCACGCGGGCGCCGGCCCGCACCATGGCGGCGACACCGCACGCCCAGGCGTTCGACAGCCGCCGGTACTCGGGCCCCACGGTCACCGTTCCGTCCGCCCCGATCCCGAGACCGTCCCCGCCACCCCGGAGGGAGGCGGGCATCGCCCCGTCGAGGGAGTCCACCCCGCATGTCAACCAGGCCCCGGGCAGCACCGCCTGAAGACACCGGGCGATCCCGGACTTCCCGGAACTGGACCCGCCGTTGAGCACGATGACCTGGTAGCGGGACGCATGCGTCTGATCCGTCACGGCCCCAACGTAGGCCAACGCGCCGTGTGGGCCCATCGAATATTTCCGGGCCGGGAACGGTCCAGTAACAGGGGGGAGCGGTGATCTGGAGAGTGATGTACCGCAAGAGGTCGTGGGACTGCACCGGGCCGGACGGTTCGCCGCCGCAGAAAAAGCCGCACCCGCCCCGTCAGGAGACGCCATGGTCGGCGGCCTGGGGAGCGGGTGCGGACGGGGAGACTCCGCGACCGCCGAGGCAGTCGCAGGCCCACGAAGGCTGACCAGAGGTCAGGCCTTCTTGGTCTCCCAGAAGATGCGGTCGATCTCGGCGATGAGCTCGAGCGCCTTCTCGCCGGTCTTCGGGTCGGTCGAGGCCTTCGCCGTGGAGAGGGCCTTGAGCGTGTCGTTGACCAGCTGGTGGAGCTGGGGGTACTTCTCGAAGTGCGGGGGCTTGAAGTAGTCGCTCCACAGCACGGAGACGTGGTGCTTCGCGAGCTCCGCACGCTGTTCCTTGATGACCACGGCACGCGCACGGAAGTGCGGGTCCTCGTTGGCCTGGAACTTCTCCTGTACGGCCTTGACCGACTCCGCCTCGATGCGGGCCTGGGCCGGGTCGTACACACCGCAGGGCAGGTCGCAGTGCGCGCTGACCTTCACCTTGGGGGCAAACAGGCGGGAAAGCATTGAGCTGTCCTTCCTCGTGATCGTCTTCTCAGGTGGGACATTACTCGGTGAGAGACGGTATTTCGCGGGTGCCCCCATGGGCTTAGGTCAAAAGTCCAGGGTCACCCCGGGACTCGTGGCGGAACGTACCGTGGGTGTGGCGGCGGGGTGCCGGTGGCCTGGAGGCGGGTGACGTATGACGGACGAGGGGCGGGAACCGAGGGTGCCGTTGGGGATCGCGGAGGTCCTGGGGACCTCGATGGTCCCCACGCTGTTGCACGGGGATCAGCTGCTTGTGCACTACGGAGCGGAGCTGCGGGCCGGGGACGTGGCCGTGCTCCGGCATCCGCTCCAGCAGGACCTGCTCATCGTCAAGCGGCTGATGGAGCGGCGCGAGAGCGGCTGGTGGGTGCTGGGCGACAACACCGACGACGAGGTCGTGGACAGCAGGGCGTTCGGCACCGTGCCGGTCGAGCTCGTGCTCGGCCGGGTGCGCGGGCGCTTTCGGCCGCTGACGGCCGGGCGCCGGCGCACGGTCGGCTACCTGGCCTCCTGGGCCGTCTCGTCCGTCAGGCCGGTGCTCTCCGACCGCTCGGTCTCCTGGCGCTTGCGGGCCCGGTAGGCAGCCACGTTGGCGCGGGTCGCGCACCGGTCCGAGCAGTAGCGGCGCGAGCGGTTGGTCGAGGTGTCGAGATAGGCGTTGCGGCACGGCGCTGCCTCGCACAGGCCGAGCCGGTCGACGCCGAACTCCGTGAGGTGGAAGGCGAGGCCCATGGAGGCGATCGCGGCGTAACCGGCCGTCGCGTTCGAGGGGTGGTCGGCCAGGTGCATGTGCCACAGCGGCCGGTCGTCCGCGTCGCGGTGTTCGTGCCCCGACACCTGCGGGCTGACGGGGAATTCGAGGAGCAGGGAGTTGAGCAGGTCGACCGCCTGCACCTCCTCGCCCCGGTCGGCCGCCTCGAAGACCGCCCTCAGCCGGGCTCGTACCGAGCGGAAGCGCGTCACGTCCGCGTCCGTCGCCCTGCGGGCCGCCGACTGGTTGCCGCCGAACAGTTCGCGGACCGCGTCGACCGACGTCAGCGTGTCCTTGTTGCGGGCCGGCTCCTCGGTGTTGACCAGGCGTACGGCATAGTCCGAGTAATAGGCCAGTTCCACTTGTAGTCCTTACGGCGGCGGTCTAGGGTCGGGAGGGATTCAGGTAACGGCTGGGTACCCTTCGAGGGTATTACACAGTGGGCTCCCAAGGAGGGGTTCCGGTGTCGGAGACGAGTATGGGGACGGATACGGGCACAGGTTCGGGTACGGGGAAGGGGACGGATATGGGTACGGGTGCGGGGATGGATAAGGGTGTGGCGCCGACCGCAGGGGCCGGGGCCGGGGCTCCTGCCTCCTGGCGGGGCTGGCAGGACAGCTGGGACCGGCAGCAGGAGTGGTACATGCCGGACCGCGAGGAACGCTTCCGGGTGATGCTCGACATGGTCGAGGCCTGCGTCGGGCCCGCACCGCGCGTGCTCGACCTCGCGTGCGGTACGGGGAGTATTACGGACCGCCTCCTCAAGAGGTTCCCGGACGCCATCAGCACGGGCGTGGACCTGGACCCCGCGCTCCTCGCCATCGCCGAGGGCACCTTCACCGGGGACGGCCGGGTCACCTTCGTGACCGCCGACCTCAAGGACCCGCAGTGGGCCGCGTCGCTCCCGTACGACACCTACGACGCCGTGCTCACGGCGACCGCCCTGCACTGGCTGCACAGCGAACCGCTCGCCGTGCTCTACGGGCAGATCGGCGGGCTGGTCCGCGATGCTGGCGTGTTCATGAATGCCGACCACATGATCGACCCCGCCACGCCCCGCATCAACGCCGCCGAGCGCGCCCACCGCCACGCCCAGATGGACCGCGCCAAGGCCGCGGGGGCCCTCGACTGGGCCGACTGGTGGGCGCTGGCCGCCAAGGATCCCGTACTCGCGGAACCGACCGCCCGGCGCTACGAGATCTACGGCGAGCACGCCGACGGTGACATGTCGTCCGCCTCCTGGCACGCCGAGGCCCTGCGCGCCGCCGGTTTCGCCGAGGCCCGGCCCGTGTGGGCCTCCCCCTCGGACACCCTGCTTCTCGCCCTCAAGTAGCGCGCACGGGAAGGGGGGTTGAGGGCGCGTGCCCTCAACCCCCCTTCCCATGGAGTTCCCGTGGAGTTTCCGCGGAGCGACCTACGGCGCCAGAGCGACCTACAGCACCTTGGACAGGAACGACTTCGTCCGGTCGTGCTGCGGGTTGGTCAGGACGTCGCGCGGGTGGCCGGCTTCGACCACCACGCCGTCGTCCATGAAGACCAGCGAGTCGCCGACCTCGCGCGCGAAGCCCATCTCGTGGGTGACCACGATCATCGTCATGCCGTCCTCGGCGAGGCCCCGCATGACGTCCAGGACGTCGCCCACCAGCTCGGGGTCGAGCGCCGATGTCGGCTCGTCGAAGAGCATCAGCTTCGGCTGCATCGCCAGCGCGCGGGCGATCGCCACGCGCTGCTGCTGGCCGCCGGAGAGCTGCGAGGGGTAGTTGCCCGCCTTGTCGGCGAGGCCCACCCGGTCGAGGAGCTTCAGCGCCCGCTCGCGGGCCACCGACTTCGACTCCCGCTTGACCTGGACCGGCGCCTCCATGACGTTCTCGACGGCCGTCATGTGCGGGAACAGGTTGAAGCGCTGGAAGACCATGCCGATGTCCCGGCGCTTCAGGGCGACTTCGCTGTCCTTCAGCTCGTAGAGCTTGTCGCCCTTCTGGCGGTACCCGACCAGCTCGCCGTCGACATATAGCCGCCCGGCGTTGATCTGCTCCAGGTGGTTGATGCAGCGCAGGAACGTCGACTTGCCCGAGCCCGAGGGGCCGATGAGGCAGAAGACCTCGCCCTCGGCCACCTCCAGGTCGATGCCCTTGAGGATGTGGGCGGGGCCGAACGACTTGTGGACGCCCTCCGCCTTGACCATCGGTTGTGCAGTCATGGGGTCACCGCCGCCAGTTGGTAAGGGAGAGCAGGTTCGACTTGATGCGCTCCAGCGGCGTCGGCGGCAGGGCGCGCAGCGAACCACGGGCGAAGCGGCGCTCCAGGTAGTACTGGCCGACGCTGAACACGCTGGTCAGGGCCAGGTACCAGATCGAGGCCACGAAGAGCATCTCCATCACCGCGAACGAGGTCGCGGCGACGTCCTGGGCGCTGCGCAGCAGGTCCTGGTACTGGACGGCGACGACCAGCGACGACGTCTTCAGCATGTTGATGAACTCGTTGCCCGTCGGCGGGATGATCACCCGCATCGACTGGGGGAGCACCACACGGCGCATGGTCTGCATCTGCGTCATGCCGAGCGCGTGCGATGCCTCGGTCTGTCCCTCGTCCACCGACTGGATGCCGGCCCGGACGATCTCCGCCATGTACGCGCCCTCGTTGAGACCGAGGCCGAGCAGGGCGGCGAGGAACGGAGTCATGACCGCGGTCATGTAGTCCTTGTAGAACCCGAGGTTCAGGATCGGGAAGATCAGCGCCAGGTTGAACCAGATCAGGAGCTGTACGTAGACCGGGGTGCCGCGGAAGAACCAGATGTACAGCCAGGCGACCGAGCTGGTCACCGGGTTCTTCGAGAGCCGCATCACGGCGAACAGCACACCGAGGGCCAGACCCACCGCCATCGAGACGACGCTGATCAGCACGGTGTGCCACAGGCCGGTCAGGATGCTGGAGTCGAACAGCTTGTCCGTGACGGTGGCCCAGCGCACATTGCCCTGGGCGAACGCGTACGCGAGCGCGCCGAGCACGGCGACGACGAGTACGGCGCTGACCCAGCGGCCGTAGTGGCGGACCGGGATGGCCCGGATGACATCCGGGGGGACCTGCTCCGGCGCGGCGTCGGCCGGGCCGGAGGGGGTCTTGTCGAGCTTGTCAGTCACAGCGACTGCCCTTCAGTGGTGCGCGGGTCAGGAGCCGCCGTTGATGGCTGCCTTGGTGACGGCGCCCTGCGCGCCGCCCCACTTGTCGATGGCCGCCTTGTAGGAGCCGTCCTTGATGATCGCGTCAAGGGCCTGCGACAGAGCGTCGCGCAGCTGGGTGTTCTTCTTGTCCACCGCGATGCCGAACGGGCCCGCGTCCGAGGGGTTGGCGACCGACTCGAAGTCGGCGCCGCCGCCCGCGGTCTTCGCGATGTACGCGGCGACGGGGGAGTCGTTCAGGTCGGCCACGGCGCCGCCGGCCTTGACGCGGGTCTGCGCCTCGGCGTCGGTGGAGAAGGGCTCGAAGCTCAGCTTGCCCTTGCCGTCCTTCTCGCACTTGGCGGCGAGGTCCTTGGCGGCCTGCTCATAGGTGGTGCCGCGCTGCACGGCGATGGTCTTGCCGCAGAGGTCGTCGGTGGACTTGATGCCCTGCGGGTTGCCCTTCTTGACCAGGATGCCGGTGCTCGCGGTGTAGTAGTCGACGAAGTCGACGCCCGTACCGGTCTTCTTGCCGCTCTTGTCAAGGCCTTCCTGGCGGGCCTTGGTGTCGCTCACCGAGGACATCACCGCGTCGTAGCGGCCGGTGGGCAGCGCGCCGAGCAGGGTGTCGAAGGTGCCGCTGGTGAACTCGAACTTCACGCCGAGCTGCTTGCCGAGGGCCGCGGCGATGTCGGGGTCGATGCCGACGATGTTCTCGCCCTGCTTGAACTCCATGGGCGCGTACGTGGCGTCCGTACCGACCTTGATGACGCCGGCCTTCTGGATGTTCGCGGGGAGCTTGGAGAACAGCGGGGCGGAGCTGGAGCCCGAGGACTCGGGGGCCGAGCCCTTCTTCGTCTGGTCACCGCAGCCGGTGACCAGCAGGGCGCCCGCGACCGCGATCGCGCCGACCGCGGCAATCCGGGACGTGGCGGCGGTCGTACGGCGGGTGGTGCTTGCGGTCATGGTCGGGTTCCTCCGGCAGGTGGTGAGTGGAGTGGCCATGGAGTGCGCACAGCGAGAACGCACAGGTCCTGGCGGTGGTCGTGCACGCATCCTCGGGTGTCGCGACCGCGGTGTGAACCGCGTGTGAAGTCGCATCTTGCCATTCGGACCGCGGAAATCAGGGTCGCAGCCATGTCAAAATCGGATAACGGGTCACCCCCCGAAACCGTCCAGGCCGCCACATCCCGGCCCCGGGCGCCGGACCATGTGCGGGCAGGGCCCGCACGGACCGCAGAATCTCCGGTTCATCTCGCGGCGCGGACATGTTTCATGCCGCGTAACCGACTTGTCGTGACAACACGTGAAGAGTCGTGTCACGGTACGGAGGCCGCTTGCGACGGAGCGTCGGCGCTGGGCCACTATGGACTCGTCGGCGGACGTCTCTGTCCGGTAAGAAGGATCCTTACACCCCTCATCCGGGGCTCAGGGCGCGTGTGCGGCGCGCCCGCGCGTACGTACCTCCTCCCCGCGGGGCGGGCCAACCGCCCTCAGTGGGGAACGTACGCGGGTCCGCCCACCCCTCCTCAACAAGGAGTGGCCACCCTCAACTGATGAAGACTTAAGGGGTACAACACCATGGCAGCGGAGATCGTCAATCCTCGCAGCGACAGCGGCACGGAGGGTTACGGAGATTCCGTCGAATCCTTCGACCCCGCCTTCGCGCTCCACCGCGGCGGCAAGATGGCCGTGCAGGCCACCGTGCCGATCCGGGACAAGGACGACCTGTCCCTCGCCTACACGCCGGGCGTCGCCAAGGTGTGCAGCGCGATCGCGGAGAACCCGGAGCTGGTCCACGACTACACCTGGAAGTCGCAGGTGGTCGCCGTCGTGACGGACGGCACCGCGGTGCTCGGACTCGGTGACATCGGTCCCGAGGCCTCCCTCCCGGTCATGGAGGGCAAGGCGATCCTCTTCAAGCAGTTCGGCGGCGTCGACGCGGTGCCGATCGCGCTGGCGACCACCGACACGGACGAGATCATCGAGACCGTCGTCCGCCTCGCGCCCTCCTTCGGCGGGGTGAACCTGGAGGACATCTCGGCCCCGCGCTGCTTCGAGATCGAGCGGCGCCTGCAGGAAGCCCTGGACATCCCGGTCTTCCACGACGACCAGCACGGCACGGCCGTCGTCACCCTGGCCGCCCTGCGCAACGCCGCGAAGCTCACCGGACGCACCCTCGGCGACCTGCGCGCCGTGATCTCCGGAGCGGGCGCGGCCGGTGTCGCCATCGCCAAGTTCCTGCTCGAAGCGGGCCTCGGCGATGTGGCGGTCACCGACCGCAAGGGCATCGTCAGCAGCGACCGTACGGACCTGACGGACGTCAAGCGGGAGCTCGCCGAGCTCACCAACAAGGCGGGCCTGAGCGGCTCCCTGGAGCACGCGCTCGCCGGCGCGGACGTGTTCATCGGCGTCTCGGGCGGTACGGTCCCCGAGCCCGCCGTCGCCTCCATGGCGCCGGGTGCCTTCGTCTTCGCGATGGCCAACCCGAACCCCGAGGTGCACCCCGACATCGCGCACAAGTACGCGTCGGTCGTGGCCACCGGCCGCTCGGACTACCCGAACCAGATCAACAACGTGCTCGCGTTCCCCGGCATCTTCGCGGGCGCCCTCCAGGTCCGGGCTTCCCGGATCACCGAGGGCATGAAGATCGCCGCGGCCAACGCGCTGGCCGACGTCGTGGGCGACCAGCTCGCCGCCGACTACGTCATCCCGTCGCCGTTCGACGAGCGGGTCGCCCCCGCCGTCACCGCCGCGGTGGCGGCCGCCGCCCGCGCCGAGGGCGTGGCGCGCCGGTAGCCGTACCGGTAGCCCACGGACCGGTAGCAGTACCAGTAGGTCGCGGACCGGTCCTGCTACCGGCACCAGTACCGGTAGCCGTACCGGCACCAGTACCGGCAGCAGTTCGTACGAGCCGTGCCGGGCTCTCCTTCGGGGGAGCCCGGCACGGCTCTTTCGTGCGATCCCCGCGGGGCCCTTTCGTGGCCTGGCGCGGCGTGCGGGGTGTCACAGTCGTGGGAGGTTCCGGCAGCCGGGCCGCGCACCCTAGGGTCAGGGCCATGTTCGCCGCCTACGCCGCCCGCATCGACCGTGACCAGCCGCTCAGCGGCCTTGAGTTGGGGGAGCGGCCGGCCCCCGAGGTACGCCCCGGCTGGAGCCTCATCGACGTACGGGCCGCCTCCCTCAACCACCACGACGTCTGGTCGCTGCGCGGCGTCGGCATCACCGAGGACAAGCTGCCGATGATCCTCGGCTGCGACGCGGCCGGGATCGACGCGGACGGCAACGAGGTCGTCCTGCACTCGGTGATCGGCCAGAGCGGCCACGGGGTCGGCCCCGCCGAGGGCCGCTCGATCCTCACCGAGAAGTACCAGGGCACCTTCGCCGAGCAGGTCACCGTGCCCACCTGGAACGTGCTGCCCAAGCCGAAGGGGATGAGCTTCGCGGAGGCCGCGTGCCTGCCGACGGCGTGGCTGACCGCCTACCGGATGCTGTTCACCAACGCCGGTGTACGGCCGGGGGACTCGGTGCTCGTGCAGGGCGCGGGAGGCGGGGTCGCCACCGCCGCGATCGTGCTCGGCAAGGCGGCCGGCCTCCGGGTCTTCGCCACCAGCCGCGACGAGGCCAAGCGCAAGCGGGCCGTCGAGCTGGGCGCGGTCGAGGCGTACGAGTCCGGTGCGCGGCTGCCGCAGCGCGTCGACGCGGTGATCGAGACGGTGGGCGCGGCGACCTGGTCGCACTCGGTGAAGTCCCTGCGCCCCGGCGGCACCCTGGTCATCTCCGGCGCCACCAGCGGCGACCGCCCCGCCCACGCCGAGCTGACCCGCATCTTCTTCCTTGAGCTCAAGGTCGTGGGCTCCACGATGGGTACCAAGGACGAGCTGGAGGACCTGCTCGCGTTCTGCTCGGCGACGGGTGTACGTCCTGTCATCGACGAGGTGCTTCCGCTGGACCGGGCGCGCGAGGGCTTCGAGAAGGTGGCGTCGGGCGACCTGTTCGGGAAGGTCGTGCTCACGGTGGGGTGAGGCAGGGCCGGCCGGTTCGGCCCATTCGGGCCGGCTTCGGGGCCGCGGTTCCGCGCCTGTTCTTGTGCGCGGGGCCGCGGCCTTTTCTCCAGCCCGCGCGTCAACTTTGGTTGACGGGGTCGTGATGTCAATGTAAGTTGACATGTATGACCGAGGCCACCGATCTCGCCGCACGAGCCGGCGACCGCGACCCGAGGGTCGGACTGCGAGCCGTCGCCGCGCTGCGACGGCTCCTGGAACAGCTCGAATCCGTACAGGTACGAAGCGCCCGCAATCAGGGCTGGTCATGGCAGGAGATCGCCGCGGAGCTGGGGGTCAGCCGCCAGGCCGTCCACAAGAAGCACGGGAGGACTTGATGTTCGAGCGATTCACGGTGGATGCGCGGGGGGTGGTGACGGGGGCGGTCGAGTACGCGTCCCGTGCGGGGTCCCCGGTGGTGACCGAGGAACATCTGCTCTTCGCCCTCCTCGATCGCGAGGGCACCAGGGCGGCCCTCGCGCTCGGCTCCCTCGGCGTCACCGCCCGGCGCGGCGAGATCGCCGAGGCGCTGGCCGCCGCGCGGCGCCGGGGCGGCATGTCCAAGGCGGACGAGGACGCGCTGGCGGGGCTCGGCATCTCCGTCGAGGAGATCGTCGCGCGGGTGGAGGAAGCCCATGGGCCCGGTGCGCTCTCCGGCGCGGAGCCGGGCAAGGCGTGGCCCTCGGGGAGGCCGGCCTTCACGAAGGGGGCGAAGAAGGTGCTGGAGAAGTCGCTGCGGATGGCTGTGGCGCGGAAGCGGAAGTCGATCGGTGACGAGCATGTGCTGCTGGCGCTTGTGGTGATGCCGGGTGTGGTGGGGGAGGTCCTCGCGGAGTTCGGGGGGACGTATGGGGAGGTTGAGCGGGTGCTCGGCATCTGAGGGGGCTTGCCCACCCACCCCCGTGCGGCTACTTGAGGGTGGCAGCTCCCTGGGGCTCCGCCCCAGACCCCGGTCGCGCCTTGAACGGCGCTTGTCCTCAATCTCCCCCAAGGCCTTAAGGGCCAGGGGCCCATGACGGGCTGGGTGAGCCTCTGCTGGGCACCCCGCCAGGGCCAAGCTGCCAGGGGCGGGTGTGCCTCTGGCGGGCACCCCGCCAAGGGCAGCCCGCCCAGGGGCGCGGGGAACGGCGCGACCGGCCACCCGCGGGCCGCACCCGAAGGCCGGGCCCTGGGGCTGAGCCTCGGACCCGGCCGGCTCCCGCGCCGTCCGGCGCGCTCGTCAGGGGCGGAGTGTGGCCGCGATGTGCGCCGCCGCCCGCGCCAAGTAGCCACGAGCCGCGTCCAGTTGGGGCTCCGTCACCCCGTGGTCCCGGGCCGCATCCCGGATGTCGTCCCGGAACCGGTCGAGCAGCCGGTCCAGATCCCGCGCCGGGTCACCGGACGACGCCTCCCGCGCCCACTCGGGCTCCGGCCCAGCCGCAGACCCCGGCTCAGTCGCAGGCTCCGGCTCAGTCGCAGGCTCCGGCCGGGCCGCGCGCTCCCGCTCAGCCGCCCGCTCCCGCTCAGCCGCAGGCTCGTGGGCCGTCGGGCCGAAGCCGAAGCGGCCCAGCTCCTTGGTGATTTCGGCGAGACCCTCGCGTACGCCCGTCGGCCAGTCGCCCCGCGCGAAGTGCTCCTGCACCTGGCGCTGAACGTCGCGGGCGACCCGCTGCATGTCCTCGCGCGCCTTCTCCTGCGCCTCCCTGGCCTCGCGGCGCGCCTCCTGGGCCTCGTCGCGGGCCCGCCTGGACTCGTCCTTCGCCCGGCGCGCCTGCTCCTTCCACTCCTGCTTCGCGCGCTTGAACTCCTCCTTCGCCTGCTGCCATCCCTCCGCGTCACCCCACGTACCGTCGAAGAAGTCGGAGGCGTCCGGGAATCCCTTGCGGGCGCCCCGGCCGGCGCCGGCCGAGCCCTGACCCGTACGGGATTCGTGGGCCGCGCGGCGCATGTCGTCGCGCAGGCTGCCGGCCGCCCCGCGTACGTCGTCGCGGATCTCGGCGGCGAGTTCGGAGACGGATTCGCGGATCTCCAGCTCCAGATCGGCGAGTTCACCACCCCGGCCCGCCAACTCCGCACGGCCCGCGTCGGTGATCGAGTACACCTTGCGGCCGCCCTCGGTGGTGTGGGTGACAAGACCCTCGGCCTCCAGCTTGGCGAGCCGCGGGTAGACCGTGCCGGCGCTCGGCGCGTACAGCCCCTGGAAGCGCTCTTCGAGCAGGCGGATCACCTCGTAGCCGTGGCGCGGGGCCTCGTCGAGCAGCTTGAGGAGGTAGAGACGGAGACGTCCGTGGGCGAAGACAGGGGGCATGTCAGAGCACCTTCTTGGTCGGGCCGACGGGGCCGGTCGGGCCGACGGGGCCGGTGGGGTCCACGGGTCCGGTGGGGTCGATCGCGTCGGTCGGGTCGTTCGGGCCCGGCCGGCCGGTCGTGGGGGAGGCGGTGCCGTCCGGCGGCGTGTTCTCGAAGGGGGTCTCGAAGGGGGGCTCGAACGGGCCCTCCTCCGCCGCCGGCCTGCGCAGCAGCGCGATCGAGCCCGAGACCGTCGTGGCCTTGAGGGTCCCCGTCCCCGCCCCCAGCGTGCCGGTGATCTTCTTCATGCCCCACTGCCCGCCGACCCGCAGGTCCTCGAAGGCGCTGGAGATGGCCCCGCTCGCGGTGTTGGCCTCGACGTGGGCGTCCGCCGGGTGCGGCAGCCGGATGGCGATCTCGCCGGACACCGTGGTCAGGCGGATGTCGGTGGTCTTCGTACCCGGGTCGAGGTCGAGCATCATGTCGCCGCTCACGGACTCGGCCGCCACGGCCGCCCCCGAACCCTCGACGACGGTCAGATTGCCGGACACGGTCTTGAAGTGGAGGTCGCCCGTGACCGCCTGGGCCTCCACATGGCCGGTGACGCTGTCGGCGCGGACCGTCCCGGCGAGCTGGACGAGGGTCGCGTCACCGCTGACGCCCCGCACCTCCGTACGCCCCCGGATCCCGGAGACCACGGCGCCCGCGCCGACCATGCCCAGCTCAACGTCCGCGTCCGCCGGCACGGCGAGCGAGACCACCGCGCTGCGGTTCCAGCCCTTGCGGTCGAACCACTTCAGGAAGCCCCGCCACGGCAGGTCCTCGTAGGCGACGGTGAGGGTCGAGCCCTGTCGCGTCACGATCAGGGGTGGTCCCTCGACCGAGGTGATCTCCAGGCGCGAGGAACTTTCCTCGGTGCCCACCACGTTCACAGTTCCGTTGACGACGCGGACGTGGAACTTGGTCAGCGGCTCGTCGAACGTGAGCTTCTGCGACTCTCGGACGGCCCACGTGGACTCGGGCATGTACTGACCTCCTGGGGGCGCTGCGCACGGATACGATCAGACGCAACATATCGCGTCTCTGACTCAACACGATATATCGCGGTTCGGGAAAGTCAAGGTGTACTCACGCCCCGCCGGCGCCGCCCGCGCGGGTGCCTCTGGTGCGAAATACCCCGTTGTGCGACCTGGCGTGAGGGCGTGCGCGTCCCCCCAGTCCCCGCCCCCGGAGCGCTGCTCCTCTGTCGCGCCGAACCCGCGGTGGTCCGCCCCGTCGCCCCTCTGTTGCGCGAGCCGATGCTCCTGGCGCCGGCCGGGGAGGGCTGGAGTGTGCTCGTCCCCTCGGCCACGTCCTGGCTGTCCGGTGACGACCCCGTCGACCAGGTGCTCGCCGGCTGGACGGGGGCGCTGACGGTCGGCGGGGGCCGCCCCGCGCTGGCGCTGTGGTGGGACGATTCCCGGGCGGGCTACGCCCTGGCCCGTACCGGGGTGGCCCTGCCCGTCGGTCTGACCCCGGGCGAAAGGGCCGACCGGGTGCGGGACGCGTCGCGCATCCGGCGCGTCTGCGGTTGACGCGTATTACGCGTCAGGCGCGCCCCCGCCCCGCAGCGCCGGCCTTCCCCGGACCGCCTGCTCCTGCTCCTGTCCCTACTCCTCGTCCTCGTCCTCGTCGTCGAGCCGGGCCAGCCAGGTGGCGAGCCGCTCTACGGGGACCTCGAAGTCCGGGTTCAGGTCGACGAAGGTGCGCAGCTGCTCGGCGAGCCACTCGAAGGTGACCTCTTCCTCGCCGCGCCGCTTCTCCAGCTCCTCGATGCCGCGGTCGGTGAAGTACACAACTTGCTCCTGGGAGGACGTGCCGGATGGTCGGCCCCAGGGTATCGGGGGGTATCGGGCGGCCGTCCCCGGGCGGGCGCCGCTCGTGCTTTACGCGTGCACGCGTGCTTTAGCCGCATGGACTGTCCATTGGCACTTCGCCGGTAGCTTCCCGGTCACGCCGAATCGCCGCTGCGCCGGCTCGTCGACGAACTCCGGCGCCGGCACCCCGAGCCGGCCACCAAGCTCGCTGTGCCGACCATGTGAGGGCCGCGGGCCCGGTTCGCCGGGCGGGACCGGGGTACCGCGAGGTCAGCGTCACCGAACGCTGCCACGGGGTCTGCCCGGGGCGCGGCCGGCGGAACCGGCGGCCATGATCGGGATCCGACAGGCGCCGCACGGCGTTATGCAGGTACGGGACGGCTGACGGAGGTGGCTTCGGATGTTCGGTGGGCTCGACGAGCTTTTCGCGCCAGGGCGGCGGCACACGGAAGAGGAGCGCCGCCGTCAGGAGATCACGCTCGACGAGGTCGGGGACTCCGATCCGGGGCGCGGCCCCATAGACAGCGGCAGCGTGGTCATACGGGTGCCCCCACCCGGCGGCGCCGACCACGCGGACGACGGTAGGAGCGCGGTCGACGGCACGAGCGGGGACGCCGGCCAGAACTGAGCGCGACCACGCTGAGGGGCCCAGCGCTCTCCGCATCGCGACCACGCCGAGGGGCTCGGCACTCTCTGAATCGCCACCCCGCCGAAGGGCCCGGCACTCCCTGGATGGGGAGTGCCGGGCCCTTCGCGTGCGTACGGCCTTCGAGGAGCGGCTACGCCTCGAAGACCTCGCTCACCAGCTGCTCCTGCTCCTGCTCATGGCGCTTCTTCGAGCCCACCGCGGGAGACGAGCCGTGCGGGCGCGAGATGCGGCGCAGGCGCTCGCCGTGCGGCACGTCCGCGCCGACGGCCAGGTCCAGGTGGTCGATCAGGTTCAGCGCGATGAACGGCCAGGCACCCTGGTTCGCCGGCTCCTCCTGGGCCCACAGGTACTTCTCGGCGTTCGGGAACTTGGCGATCTCCGCCTGGAGCTCGGCACCCGGCAGCGGGTACAGGCGCTCGATGCGGATGATCGCCGTGTCCGTCGCGCCGCGCTTCTCGCGCTCGGCGGCCAGGTCGTAGTAGACCTTGCCCGCGCAGAAGACGACCTTGCGGACCGCGCTCGCGTCCACGTGCTCGTCGCCGATCACCGGGCGGAAGCCGCCGGTGGTGAACTCCTCGGCCTTCGACGCCGCCGCCTTCAGACGCAGCATCGACTTCGGGGTGAAGACGATGAGCGGCTTGTGGTGCGGGTTGTGGACCTGCCAGCGCAGCAGGTGGAAGTAGTTCGACGGCAGCGTCGGCATGGCGACCGTCATGTTGTTCTGCGCGCACATCTGGAGGAAGCGCTCCGGGCGGGCGGACGAGTGGTCCGGGCCCTGGCCCTCGTAGCCGTGCGGCAGCAGCAGCGTGACGCCGGAGGTCTGGCCCCACTTCTGCTCGGCCGACGAGATGAACTCGTCGACGACCGTCTGGGCGCCGTTGACGAAGTCGCCGAACTGCGCTTCCCACATCACCAGGGACTCGGGACGGGCCAGCGAGTAGCCGTACTCGAAGCCCATCGCCGCGTACTCCGAGAGCAGCGAGTCGTAGACGTTGTAGCGCGCCTGCTCGTCGGAGAGGTACATGAGCGGGGTGTAGTCCTCGCCCGTGACCTGGTCGACGAGGACCGCGTGGCGCTGGCCGAAGGTGCCGCGGCGGGTGTCCTGGCCGGAGAGCCGGACCGGGACGCCCTCCATGAGCAGCGAACCGATGGCCAGGGTCTCGCCCATGCCCCAGTCGATCGTGCCGTCCTCCACGGAGGCGGCGCGGCGCTGCATCTGCGGCATCAGACGCGGGTGCACGGTGATCCGCTCGGGGATGTTCACCTGCGACTCGGCGATGCGCTTCACGGCCTCCTGGGAGACCGCGGTGGAGACCGCGACGGGGAACTCCGCCTGGTGGTCGGACGACTGGATCTCGCCCGGCGCCGAGGTGGCCTCGCGGACCTCCGCGAACACCTTCTCCAGCTGGCCCTGGAAGTCCTGCAGGGCCTGCTCGGCCTCTTCCAGGGTGATGTCGCCGCGACCGATGAGCGACTCGGTGTAGAGCTTGCGCACCGAGCGCTTCTTGTCGATCAGGTTGTACATCTGCGGGTTGGTGAACTGCGGGTTGTCGCCCTCGTTGTGACCGCGGCGGCGGTAGCAGATGAGGTCGATCACGACGTCCTTGTTGAACGTCTGGCGGAACTCGAAGGCGAGCCGCGCGACGCGGACCACGGCCTCCGGGTCGTCGCCGTTCACGTGGATGATCGGCGCCTCGATCATGCGGGCCACGTCGGTGGCGTACATGGACGAGCGCGACGACTCCGGGGCGGCGGTGAAGCCGACCTGGTTGTTGATGACGATGTGGACCGTGCCGCCGGTGCGGTAGCCGCGCAGCTGCGACATGTTCAGGGTCTCGGCGACGACACCCTGGCCCGCGAAGGCCGCGTCACCGTGCAGGGCGACGGGCAGGACCGTGAAGTCCGTGCCGCCCTTGTTGATGACGTCCTGCTTGGCGCGGGCGACACCTTCGAGGACCGGGTCGACGGCCTCCAGGTGCGAGGGGTTCGCGACGAGCGAGACCTTGATCTGCTCGCCGTCAAGGCCGGTGAAGGTGCCCGACGCGCCCAGGTGGTACTTCACGTCGCCGGAGCCGTGCATCGACTTCGGGTCGAGGTTGCCCTCGAACTCGCGGAAGATCTGCGCGTACGACTTGCCGACGATGTTGGCGAGAACGTTCAGGCGGCCGCGGTGGGCCATGCCGATGACGACCTCGTCCAGGCGGGACTCAGCGGCGCTGTCGATGACGGCGTCGAGCAGCGGAATGACCGACTCGCCGCCCTCCAGCGAGAACCGCTTCTGGCCGACGTACTTGGTCTGCAGGAACGTCTCGAACGCCTCGGCGGCGTTCAGGCGGCGCAGGATGCGCAGCTGCTCCTCGCGCTCCGGCTTGGAGTGCGAGCGCTCGACGCGGTCCTGGATCCACTTGCGCTGCTTGGGGTCCTGGATGTGCATGAACTCGATGCCGGTGGTGCGGCAGTACGAGTCGCGCAGCACGCCGAGGACGTCGCGCAGCTTCATCAGGGACTTGCCGGCGAAGCCGCCGACCGCGAACTCCCGCTCCAGGTCCCACAGGGTGAGGCCGTGCTCGGTGATGTCCAGGTCGGGGTGCTTGCGCTGGCGGTACTCCAGCGGGTCGGTGTCGGCCATGACGTGGCCGCGGACCCGGTAGGAGTGGATCAGCTCGAAGACGCGGGCGGCCTTCGTGACGTCGTCGTCGTGCGAGGCGTCGATGTCCTTGAGCCAGCGGACCGGCTCGTAGGGGATGCGCAGCGCTTCGAAGATGTCGTCGAAGAAGCCGCTGTCGCCGAGGAGCAGGTTGGCGACGATGCGCAGGAACTCGCCCGACGCGGCGCCCTGGATCACCCGGTGGTCGTACGTCGAGGTGAGGGTCATCACCTTCGAGATGCCCAGCTTGTTCAGCGTGTCCTGCGAGGTGCCCTGGAACTCGGCCGGGTAGTCCATCGAGCCGACGCCCATGATGACCGACTGTCCGGGCATCAGACGCGGCACGGAGTGCACGGTGCCGAGGCCGCCGGGGTTGGTCAGCGAGACGGTGACGCCGGTGAAGTCGTCCATCGTCAGCTTGTTGTTCCGGGCGCGGCGGACGATGTCCTCGTACGCCTGCCAGAACTCGAAGAAGTCGAGCGTCTCGGCCTTCTTGATGCCGGCGACGACGAGCTGGCGGTCGCCGTTGGGCTTCACCAGGTCGATGGCGAGGCCGAAGTTGATGTGCTCCGGCTTGACCAGGGTCGGCTTGCCGTCCTTCTCGACGAACGCGTAGTTCATCGACGGCATGGCCTTGATCGCCTGCACCATCGCGTACCCGATGAGGTGCGTGAAGGAGATCTTCCCGCCCCGGGCGCGCTTGAGGTGGTTGTTGATCACGATCCGGTTGTCGAACAGCAGCTTCACCGGGACCGCGCGCACGGACGTCGCCGTGGGGACCTCGATCGAGGCGTTCATGTTCTTGGCGACCGCGGCGGCGGGGCCGCGCAGCGTCACGTACTCCGGGCCCGCCGGGGCCTCGGTGGCCTCAGCCGCCTGGGCGGCCTTGGCGGCCGGCTTCGCGGCGGCCGGTGCGGCGGCGGGCTTGGCGGGCGCAGCGGGCGCGGCAGCAGCCGGCTTCGCCTGGACCGGAGCCGGGACGGCGGCCGGAGCCGCGGCCTTCGCCGGCGCCGGGGCGGCGGCCGGGGTGGCCGGTGCCGGCGCGGCTGCGGCGGGCGCGGCCGCGGTGGGAGCACCCTGAACAGGGTTGTCCGCCGTGCCGGTGGCGCCCGGCTTGTAGTCGGCGAAGAAGTCCCACCAGGCACGGTCGACCGAATTGGGGTCCTGGAGGTACTGCTGATAGATCTCGTCGACAAGCCACTCATTGGCACCAAAGCCGGCCGCAGGGTTCTTGCCCTGCCCGTCTTGGTCGGTCGAGACGCTCGAATTACTGGGGGACTGAGACGACACGGCGGTAACCGCCCTCTTCCGCTTCACAAGGTGATGGACAGCGGAAATAAAGGCTACGCCTTGCCGGCCGGGACGCGCAGACGGGGCAGGCCACAGTCGCGTAAGTCACACCGGAACCCGTGTTTCGGGGCCTGAAATGGCGGGAAACAAGCGTGGTTCCGCTTCTCCCCGGCGCCTTCGGGTATGCGAGAGCGCGGCCGCGGCCCGCTGGACCGCGCCCCGGAAGGTCCGCTTCCGCTGATCACCACGCAGAACGGCCGCTTCCGGTTCGAACTTTACGTCAATTTTGCGGATGGGGGGTCCCCGGAAGGGTGACCTGGATCCGGCAGCCGCGCGCGGATTCGGCCACGCCGATCCGGCCACCGTGGAGGTCCACCGCCCAGCGCGCGATGGCGAGGCCGAGCCCCGTGCCGCCGTCGCTGCCCGGCCCGTGCGGCGAGGGCGCGGTGCCGCGGTTGAAGCGTTCGAAGACCCGGTGCCACTCCGACTGCGGGATCCCGGGACCCTCGTCGAGGACCTCCAGGTCGAGCGAGCCGGGATGCGCGCCGCGCCGGGCCCGTACGGTCACCCGGCCGTGCGGCGGAGAGTGCTTGACGGCGTTGTCGATGAGATTCGCCACGACCTGGTGGAGCCGCTCCGTGTCCGCGTGCGCGGTCAGCTCGGGCGGCGACACGTCCAGGTGCAGATGGACGTCGGTGCGCTGGTGGTTGCCCGAGCCCGAGGAGAGCTTGCGCTGGGCGGCCGCCAGGTTGGCCTCCTTGAGGACGCCCGACAGATACGGCCACACCTCGAAACGGTGGGCACGCAGCGTCACGACGCCGTTGTCCAGGCGGGAGAGGTCCAGGAGGGTCTCGACCAGGCGGCCCAGGCGCTCGGTCTGCTTCAGGGCCGTACGCATCGTCTCGGGGTCGGCAGCCGAGACGCCGTCGACCACGTTCTCCAGGACCGCGCGCAGCGCCGCGATGGGTGTGCGCAGCTCGTGCGAGACATTCGCCACGAGTTCCTTGCGGTGGCGGTCCACGGCCTCCAGATCGTCGGCCATGCGGTTGATGGTGCCCGCCAGGTCGCCGAGCTCGTCACGGCGGTCGGCGCCGCGCACCCGGCGCGTGTAGTCGCCGTGCGAGATGGCGCGGGCGACGGTGTTCATCTCGTCCAGTGGGGCGGTGAGCCCGTGCGCGACGAACTGGGTGATCAGCAGGGTCGCTATCACCGAGAAGACGGTGATGAAGCGGAGCTCGGTGCGGGTCTGGAGGGCCACCATGAGCAGCCCGGTCGTGATGAAGACGGAGACCACGACGAGGCTGCCGAGCTTCGTCTTGATCGATATCGACACCGACCGCAGCCCGGCCGCGATCCGGCCCTTCAGACCCCGCCTGGTCCGGGCCCATTGGCCGCGTCTGCCCGGCTCGTCCCACCCGGGCCGCTCACCGCTGCCGCGCAGCTGCCGGGCCCGGTCTCCCGCCCGGCTCATGGCGCCGGGGTCTCCAGCGCGTACCCGACGCCGTGGACCGTACGGATCCGCTCGGCGCCGATCTTCCGGCGCAGCGCCTTGATGTGGCTGTCCACGGTGCGGGTGCCGGACGCGTCGGCCCAGTCCCACACCTCGGCGAGCAGCTGCTCGCGGGAGAGCACGGCGCGCGGCGTGTTCGCCAGGCAGCTCAGCAGGTCGAACTCGGTCGGCGTCAGATGGACGTCCTCGCCGCGCACCCGGACCCGGCGCTGCGCGTGGTCGATCTCCAGCTCGCCGAGGCGGAGTATGCCGGTGCGCGGCGTGGTGGCGGCGAGCGCGGCCCGCTCCACCCGGCGCAGCAGGACATGCACCCGGGCCGCGAGCTCGCGCATCGAGAACGGCTTGGTCATGTAGTCGTCCGCACCGACGCCGAGCCCGACCAGCATGTCCGTCTCGTCGTCGCGGGCCGTCAGCATGAGGACCGGCACAGGGCGGCGGGCCTGCACCCGGCGGCAGACCTCCAGGCCGTCGAAGCCGGGCAGCATGATGTCGAGGACCATGAGGTCCGGCTGCCAGGCCTCGGCCGTGTCGACGGCGGCGGGGCCGTCGAGTGCCGTCTGCACCTGGAAGCCCTCGGCCCGCAGCCGGGCCGCGATGGCGTCCACGATCGTCGTGTCGTCCTCGACGACCAGCACCCTGCGCTGGGCGCCGGGGGTCGCCGCGACGCCGTTGTTGCCGGTGTGAGTCTGCTCCATCGGTTGCCCCGCCCTGACTGTGCTCGCCCGGGGATCCGTGGGGTGATCCCCTGTGTCGGTCAGAGACTAGAGGCACTTTCCGTATCTCGGCTACGCAGGGCGAACGCCGAGATGGACCACGTCAGGGACGCCCCGGGCAACTCGGACCTCTTTGGTACTTACCCCGGTGAACCCGGCATTCCGGAGAGCCTGGTCGAAGGCGGGGGACGGCTGGGCGGACCATACGGCGAGCACCCCGCCGGGGTTCAACCGCCGTACACAGTGGGCGAGTCCGGCCGGTGAGTACAGGCTGTCGTTGCCCTCGGTGACGGTCCAGCCGGGCCCATTGTCGATGTCGAGGCAGAGCGCGTCGAAGCGATCCTGGGCGGTACGTACGTAATCGACCAGATCGGCATGGATGATCCGGGTACGCGAATCGGACAGCGCGCGCTCCGAAATGGCGCGGAGTGGACCGGTGCGGTGCCAGTCGATGACGGCGTCCTCCCGCTCGACCACGGCGATTTGACCCCAGCGCGGGTCCTGCGCCGCATGTGCGAGGGAGAAGCCCACGCCGAGGCCGCCGATGAGAACGTGAGGGTCGCTCACGGTTGGCAGAAGTGTGTCGTACGCCGCATCGACGAGAAGGCGTTCCGAGCGGCCGTCCGATGTGTCCATGAGGAAGCACCCGTTGGCGATGATCTCGAAATGGGCTCCGCGCCTGCGCAGCACGACCTCCCCGTGCGGTCCTTGGCGCCGGTCGAGGGTGGCGATGTCGTCCATGCCCGCGAGAATGCCGCGCCGGTCGCCGCCGCGCACCCCAATTGCCGGGCGCGGCGGGGGTGTTCACCGGGCGGCCGCGCACGCGGACCGGCGATCACGGCCGTGGCGTGCGCCGGAGCCGCCGGGCCCACGGTTCGCCGGCCGGGGGGCCGGGTATGTGCCGGACACCCCTGACGCACAGGATGTGTCAAAGGTTGTCTCGTGTGGCGCACGCCATAGACGCGGCTGGAGTCGTTCGCGGAAGGTGTGCGTTGAAGGGACGTGGGTGGGCAGACGCGCGGGCGGGCAGAGCAGAGGCGACGTGGGCACGGGTGAAGCAGGCAGACGTCCGCGGCGCAGACACGCGCACGTGGGACACAGGCAAGTGAATGCAGGCGAGCAGACGCAAGCGGTACGCGGCACGGCCGGGTACGCGGGCGTGGCTTGGTTCGGGGCGCGCCCGCCGCGTCCCGGGGAAGGGGCCGCACCCGGTGCACCCGCTCGACATCAGGCAGCCCGGCACGCCCGGGAACGCCTCCTCAGCTGATGCTCCGCGCACCGTCGTGCCGCAGAACGTCGTCCCGGGTGCGCCGGCTCGCCCGCTCATTCCCCGGCCGACTCCCGCCCTGACTCCCGACGTGGCGGGCCCGCCGGGTGCCACCGCCCTTGACGCGATCCCCGCGCAGTGGCCGAGGAGCGAGCCCCCGGGCCCGCTGGTGGGCCGGCCGTCCACGGCGCCGGGCGTGCGCGGCGGCGGCCTCGCGCGGATCAGGCGGCTGCTGCCCTCACCCGCCGTGACCCCGTTCGCCTTCGACTATGCCCTGCTGCTCCTCGCGACCTCGCTGTACGCCCGGTACGGCGACCCGGACACCGTGAACGCCCTGCTCCAGGGGTCGAGCACCGACGTCGCGAACCTTTCGACGCGGCCGGTCCTCGCGCTCTTCGCGAGCGCGCTGTGGATAGCGGGGGGTGTCGTTTCGCCGTACGCGGTCGCCTTCGTCTTCGTCCTCGCCGCGCTCGAACACCGCATAGGAGGGTGGCGCACGGCGGGCGTCTTCCTGCTCGGCCACGTCGTGGCGACGCTGGCCACCGAGATCCCGGTGGCTCTTTCGGTGCTGGCAGGGCATCTCCCCGAGACCTCGCTGCACCGCCTGGACTACGGCATCAGCTTCGGCCTGATGGCCACGGTGGGCGCCCTGGCCGGGCTGCTCGCTCCCTTCCTGCGCTGGACGTCGCTCGCCGTGGTGGGGGTGCTGCTGACCCAGGACCTGCTGGACATCTCGGACCCGCTCGCCGCGTGGGGCCATCCGATAGCGCTGCTCGTGGGCCTCGCCTGCTGGCCGGCGGTACGGCGGGTACGGCGGCCGGGGCCGACGGGCTGAGGCCGCCGGTGGGTGTCACTCCCCGAAAACGCGGTCCGACCGCCGTTGGGCAGGCCCGTCTCGTACAGGCCCGTCTTGTACTGACCCGTCTCGTACAGGCCCGCCCCGTACAGACCCGTCAGTCCGTGGCCGGGGTGAAGTGGAGGCTCGCCATCGGGGCGTGGGTCTGCCAGCCGAGACTGGTGTAGAGGGAGCGGCCCTCGGGGGTGCCGACCAGGATGCCGGTGGTGGCGCCCGCCGCGTGGGCGGTGTTCTGCAGGGTGCGCATGACCAGGCTGCCCAGGCCCCGGCGCTGGTGGCCGGATGCGGTCTCGATCTGATCGGCCACGGCGGTCGAGCCGGTCGGCGCGATCTGACCCCGCGCGGCGAAGTGTCCCTCGGCGGTACGGACAAGGACGCGGGAGACGCCGCCCCGGGTCCACGAGGTGAGCGTGTAGCCGGCCGGCACCTCGGGCCGCTCGGCGGCGAGCGGAACGGACATCAGGAAGCCCGGCTTGTCGAACTGCCACCCCTCGCCGAGCCACGGCCGCACGGTGTCGTCGTCGGCGAACAACTTCAGCCATGTCCCGGGCGCACGCGTGGCGGCGACGAGCCCGCGCACGTCGTCCTCGGCGGGCACGGGAAGCACGTGCCGGGACACGTGATGGACCTGCCCGGCGTCAATGGTCCAGCCCCACGGCCGGTCCATGGGATCCGACGTCCCCCGCGAAACGACCCATCCGTCGATCCAGGCCCGCACGAGCCCCCCGATCGCGGCCCGATCCGGTACCGCCGCCGTCGTCACCGTCATTGCCGCCCCCTGGGTTGTCCTGGGTGATGAAGAATTAGTAATAGATGAATTGCCGGTCTGCGCCTTACTGCGTCCCCGTCTCCGTGCAACCGGATTCGACGCAGGAGATCACGGCGAGCGCCTGCTGGCAGGCGGTTTTCTTGTGATCGCTCAGAGCGAACGCCTGTCGGGGAACATTCCTCGACTCACATGCATTGAGTCGGCATAGCTCAACTTGACTGCCGAAGGGGAGATCATGGCTACCGAGTCCACGGCGTACACCTCGACCAACCTGCCCGTGCTGCCGCTCGACGACGAGGTCGTGCTGCCCGGCATGGTGGTGCCGCTCGACCTGTCCGATGCCGAGGTGCGGGCCGCCGTCGAGGCGGCTCAGGCGGCGGCCCGGCCCGATGCCGGGAAGCCGCAGGTGCTGCTCGTGCCGCGCATCGACGGTACGTACGCCGCGACCGGTGTGCTCGGGACCGTCGAGCAGGTCGGACGGCTCTCCGACGGCGACCCCGGCGCCCTCATCCGGGGCCGCCACCGCGTGCGGATCGGGGCCGGCACCACCGGGCCCGGCGCCGCCCTGTGGGTGGAGGGCACCCGGGTCGAGGAGACCCTGCCCGACCCCCTGCCCGGCCAGGTGACCGAACTGGTCAAGGAGTACAAGGCGCTCGCCACCGACTGGCTCAAGCGGCGCGGTGCCTGGCAGGTCGTCGACCGCGTCCAGCAGATCGAGGGCGTCTCGGCGCTCGCCGACAACTCCGGCTACTCACCGTTCCTCACCACCGCGCAGAAGGCCGAGCTCCTGGAGACCAGCGACCCGGTCGCGCGCCTCAAGCTCGCCACCGAACAGCTCCGCGAGCACCTCGCCGAGCAGGACGTCGCCGAGTCCATCGCCAAGGACGTACAGGAAGGCGTGGACAAGCAGCAGCGCGAGTTCCTGCTGCGCCGCCAGCTCGACGCCGTACGCAAGGAGCTGCGCGAGCTGAACGGCGAGAGCGGCGAGGAGGACGAGAGCGACGACTACCGTGCCCGCGTCGAGGCCGCCGACCTCCCGGAGAAGGTCCGCGAGGCCGCGCTCAAGGAAGTCGAGAAGCTGGAGCGCGCCAGCGACCAGTCGCCCGAGGGCTCCTGGATCCGCACCTGGCTCGACACCGTCCTCGAACTGCCGTGGAACGAGAGCACCGAGGACGTGTACGACATCCGCGCAGCGCGCGCCGTCCTCGACGCCGAGCACGCCGGACTCGACGACGTGAAGGAACGCATCACCGAGTACCTCGCGGTGCGCAAGCGGCGCGCCGACCGCGGGCTCGGGGTCGTCGGCGGCCGTCGCGGCGGCGCCGTGCTCGCCCTCGTCGGCCCGCCCGGAGTGGGCAAGACCTCGCTCGGCGAATCCGTGGCGCACGCCATGGGGCGCACCTTCGTGCGGGTCGCGCTCGGCGGCGTACGCGACGAGGCCGAGATCCGCGGGCACCGGCGTACCTACGTCGGCGCCCTGCCCGGACGTATCGTGCGGGCCATCAAGGAGGCCGGGTCGATGAACCCGGTGGTGCTGCTCGACGAGATCGACAAGGTGGGCTCCGACTTCCGGGGCGACCCGGCCGCCGCCCTGCTCGAAGTCCTCGACCCGGCGCAGAACCACACCTTCCGCGACCACTATCTGGAGGTCGAGCTCGACCTCAGCGACGTGGTCTTCCTCGCCACCGCCAACGTCCTCGAAGCCATCCCCGAGGCGCTGCTCGACCGCATGGAGCTGGTCAGGCTCGACGGCTACACAGAGGACGAGAAGGTCGTCATCGCCCGCGACCACCTGCTCCCGCGCCAGCTGGAGCGGGCCGGGCTCGACACCGGCGAGGTCGTCCTCGACGACGCCTCGCTGCGCAGGCTCGCGGGGGAGTACACCCGGGAGGCGGGCGTACGGAACCTGGAGCGCTCCCTCGCCCGGCTGCTGCGCAAGGTGGCCGCCGAGCACGAACTGGGCCGGCGCGAGCTGCCGTTCACCATCGCCCCCGACGACCTGCGGGGCCTGATCGGACGCCCGCACCACGTGCCGGAGTCCGCGCAGGACCCGGCGGAGCGGCGCACCGCGGTGCCCGGTGTGGCCACCGGCCTCGCCGTCACCGGCGCCGGCGGCGACGTCCTGTTCGTGGAGGCCTCCCTCGCCGACCCCGAGACGGGCGCGGCGGGCCTGACCCTCACCGGTCAGCTCGGCGACGTGATGAAGGAGTCCGCGCAGATAGCGCTGAGCTTCCTGCGCTCGCACGGCGCCGAACTGGAGCTCCCCGTAGGGGACTTGAAGGACCGGGGCGTGCACGTCCACTTCCCGGCGGGCGCGGTCCCCAAGGACGGCCCGAGCGCCGGCATCACCCTGGTGACGGCGCTCTCCTCGCTCCTGTCGGGACGGCAGGTCCGCACCGACGTGGCGATGACCGGCGAGGTGTCGCTCACCGGCCGGGTGCTGCCGATCGGCGGCCTCAAGCAGAAGCTGCTCGCCGCGCACCGCGCCGGGATCACCACCGTCGTGATCCCCAAGCGCAACGAGGCCGACCTGGACGACGTCCCGGCCGAGGTGCTGGAGAAGCTGGAGGTTCACCCGGTGACCGACGTCCGCCAGGTCCTGGAGATCGCGCTCGCCCCGGCGCAGGTCGCGATGGCCGCGGCCGCCTGAGCACCGCGTGGTTCCTGCGGTCAGGCGCCGGTGGCCGCGCCTGAGCACCGCGTGGTTCCCTGAGGTCAGGCGCGGGTGGCCCGCTCGTACAGCGAGCGGGCGCCCGCGTCGAACAGGACCGCCGTCGACTCCGCGTCCGTGTCACCACCGCTCAGCACGCCGATGATCCGGCCCATCCGGTCGGCGCCCTGATAGCCGGTCAGCCAGGGGCTGCCGCTCGTACCGTCCCAGAAGCCCGAGCACAGCATCCGCATCATCGCCTGCACATCGGTATCGCGGTGGGTGTCGGTGGTGCAGATGACGGGCCGGTTCTCGGGGTTGTGGTCCTCGATCGGATAGCCCACGACGGTCACCCGCTGCTCGGGCCCCGCGCCCCACTCCGGCGTCGAGGAGCCGACCACGCTCTGCACGCTGCGGCCCTGCGCGTCCGGCTCCACCGTGAGGAAGGCGTAGTCCACCGCGTCGTCCTGGTTCGCGGTCCACCGGTCGTCGATCTGAACGGCCCGTACCTTCCACTTCCCGTACGGAGACGTGCCCCCGTCCGCCCCCGAGAAGCCCGGTGCGAACTCCACCTCGTCGGCCGGGTGGGCGTTCGCGCAGTGCGCCGCGGTGGCGATGACGTTGCCGCGCGGGCTGCTCACCACGCTCGCCGTGCAGTAGTGCTCACCCCCGCTGACCAGGACGCCGACCGCGGGTGTGCTCGGCGCGGGCACCGCGCTCGACTGGGTGCGGGGGGCGCCGGAGGGTGCCGCCTCGGACTGCGGGGACGACGCGGCGGGACCGCCGCATCCCGCGCCGGCGAACAGCACGACCGCGACCGCGGCCACCGGAGTCGCCGCCCGTCTCACCCATCCCAAGGTGTGCATGGCCTCCATCCTGACGCATGGAGCACGAGGAATGGGGTCACCTGTGCGGCTTGTGGCCCGTTCGGGGAGGTCGGACGCGGTGGGCCGAGCGGTCCGGAGAGACGGAAAGGCCCCCGGCGACGCAGCGTCGGGGGCCCCGTCCATGTGGGGGAGGCGTCAGCCGTTGGCCAGTGCCTGCACCCGGTCGTACGCCCCGTTGAAGCGGGAGTGGTCGCCGACCGTCGGGCCGGACGAGGTGTACTGCCACATCGTGTAGTAGTCCCAGCCGGCCGGCAGGGCGCCGGGGTCGGTGTTGTAGCGGGCGATCCAGAGCGGGTTGGTGGCCCCGAAGGCGCCGGAGTTCCCGGTGCACTGGCTCCACCAGCTGGCGGCGGTGTAGATCACCGCGTCCCGTCCGGTACGGGCCCGGTACTCGTTGGCGAAGTCGCGGATCCAGCTGACCATGCCGGACGCAGACTTGCCGTAGCAGGCGGCTCCGTACGGGTTCCACTCGATGTCGAGCGCGCCCGGCAGGGTCCGGCCGTCGTGCGACCAGCCGCCGCCGTGGTCCACGAAGTAGCCGGCCTGGGCGGCGCCGCTCGTGGTGTCCGGGGTGGCGAAGTGGTAGGCGCCGCGGATCATGCCGACGTCGTACGAGCCGTTGTACTGCTGCGGGAAGGAGGGGTTGTTGTAGTACGTGCCCTCGGTGGCCTTGACGTAGGCCCACTTCACGCCGGTGTTCCACAGCGTGGACCAGGCGACGTTGCCGTTGTGGCTGCTGGTGTCGACGCCCTCGGTCTGGACGGCACGAGTGCCGCGGGGCAGACCGCCGACGCCGTCGTGCGCGGCGACGCCCATGCCCAGGGTCGCGGAGCCGCGCGGTGGGGTGTCGGCGGCGCCGGAGGTCCCGGTGGAGCCGAGGACGAGGGCGAGGGAGGAGAGGAGGATCCCGGCCGCGGCGATGGGTCCGCGGCGGGCCGTTCCGGATCTGTGCACGGGCATTGCGTGCCTCCGAAAGGCTCGGTGGGGGCTGGGACTTGACGGCTCGGGTCGACATGGCGACGTATCGCTGTGGACATGTCACGAACGACGCTACGCACGTAGACCGTTGGCGCGAAAGAGGCTTCAGGGTATGCCGTTGGTTCAGACCTTTGGCGGCCGCGACACGCTGCGGCGACGGCGTGGTCCGGCGGAAACTTTCAGCCGCGGCCGGGTCCGGCGTCATCCGGGACGCGAGGCGCACAGCTCGCTGGGAAATACTGTGCCGTCACGACACACCTAGGGCATGGGAGCCGACGTGCACGGTCCGGATCAGGAGTTCCTCGCGCTCGAACGCGAGCTGGCCGTTTTTCTGCGGCGGGCCAGGGCCTCGTCCGGCGAAATGGCCCGCGAGGTCCACCCCGATCTCGAACCGGCGGCGTACGGGCTGCTGGTGCGCCTCGACGAGGCCGGACCGCAGCGGGCCACGGAACTCGCCGGGTACTTCGGCGTGGGCAAGGCGACGATGAGCCGCCAGCTGCACGCCCTGGAGGACCTGGGCCTGGTCACCCGGGAACCCGATCCGGCGGACGGGCGTGCGTCCCTGGTGCGGATCACGGGGGAGGGGACGGCGAGGTTCGGGCGGGTGCGGGACGCTCGGCGCGAGCGGTACGTCCGCAAACTGGCCAACTGGGACCGTACGGAGGTCTCCGAGCTGGCCCGCCTCCTCCACCAGCTGAACGCCGCCGCAGCCGACAACTGACCCGTCCCGCGCAGTTCCCCGCGCCCCTGGGTGGGCTGCCCTTGGCAGGGTGCATGGTCTGGGCATTCCTCCCCCGTGGCGGGGTGCCTGGCCGCGGCATCCTCAGCCCGTCCGGCGTCTGAGGACGAGCGCCCTCAAGGCGCGAACGGGGTCTGGGGCGGAGCCTCAGGGGTTTGGACCTCAGCCCGTTCCACCTGTGGGGCACCCGGGCCCGGGGGTGGGGCTACAGCTCGGCCAGGAGGACCGTCGCGTCGTCGTGGCGCTTGCCCCGCCGCAGGAAGTTCCGCTCACCGTCGGCGACCTCGAGCTCACGGACCCGCTCGATCAACCCCTCCGGCCCCGCCTTGCGGATCAGGCCCACACAATCCGCCCACGACCCCTCGCGAAACACGTCGACCCAGCGCGTCGCGCCGTCCGTGAGGGCGAGCACCGCCCGCACCCCGGCGAGCGATTCGCGGCCGGTCACCGCGCGGGCCGCCACCGAGGGATCCGCCGCCGCGGTGAAGAAGCCGCCCTCCTTGTTGCGTACCAGCGCGTCCGCGAGCTCCTCGGTCGCCAGGGACGCCCGCGGCACCCGGTCGAGCCGGTCGTCCAGGATCGCCCGCACCGTCCCGTCGGCCGTCTCGACGAGCAGCGCGGAGTCCGACAGGACGAGGTACTCCAGCTCGGCCGCGTCCCACCGCGCGAGCACCACGGTTGCCTGAGGCGTGCGAGCGTGAGAAAGGTCACAGGTGGTGCGATGGAGGTCGGCGGTGCGCCGTATGGACTCGGCCAGAATGTCGGCCAGCGTCAGATCCCGGCGGGAAGCCGACAGTTCGGTCAAAGCGCCGCCGAGCCGCGCGGTGAACCAGGGCACGTCGTGCACGCAGTCCCCATTGCCGGGCAACGGTGTCACTCCGTCGAGGACGACAAGCACTCCGCCCAGGCCCGAGGCGGGCAACGCGGTGGCGGCCCAGTCCTCGTTGGGGCGGGCGGGGTCTCCGGGAAGGGTGGCGAGCTGGATGCGCATGTCAGCCAGTCTGCACGACGCATTCACGGCACCTCCACGACCGCGCCCGGGCTGCCGGACACCCCGTCAATTGGCCTGTACCTGGGCGCGAACCGCATAATCACGGGTGAATCCGTCACTCCGCTCAGCTGTGGGCGGGCATCCTGCCAAAGGCCGCGCGGAACTTCCAACCGGCGTCTCACGGGGGCGTGCCGGGGCGCTCCGGGGGAGTTGATGGTCAACTCCGTAGTGATGTTCACTCGTTCAGGTGGCCGAGCAGTGACTACTCGTCATGACCAGTCGTCACCTTGGCTTCCTTGGTGGACTGGCAAACACGAGTGAAGGTTGAGAGCACCGGTGCAGAACAAGCGGCCTCGGGGCGACGACGGCACACGCGCACAACGCACCGTACGGGTGCGGAGCCGCCTGGTCGTCTCCGTCGCCGTCGTCTCCCTCGCCGTGCTCGGAGCCGGCGCGCCCACCCTCTTCGCGGCCTCCGCGGGCCTCACGGACTCGCAGCACCTGACCACCCTCGCCCAGCTGAACCAGCAGGCGGTCAGCCTCGCCCACGCGCTGGGCGACGAACGCGACGCCGTCACGCAGTACGTGGCGGCCGGCCGGCCCGCCGGGCAGGACGCGGCGCTGAAGGAACCCGCGGCGCGCGTCGACCGGCAGATCGACGAGCTCCGCGACACCGCCCCCGCGACCCTCGCCCGTGACCTCGCCACCGTGCCGGCCGTGCGCCGCACCGCGCTCACCGGCAAGGGCACGGCCCTGGAGGCGCAGAAGGCGTACTCCGACATCGTGGCCACCCTGCTCGCCGTCGCCGACGAACTCGCCGACCGTACGCCGCCCCGCGCGGCCGAGGCCGTACGGGCGCCCGGCGCGCTCGGCCGCGCCGTCGAGCAGGCGTCGGCCACCCGCGGGCTGCTGCTCGGCGCGCTCTCGGTGCCGGCGGGCCAGTCCGTCCGGGTCTTCGACCCGGTCGTCGGCAGGTACGTACAGAAGGAGAAGAGCGACGGCGACGCGGGCCGGGCGCGGGACGCGCTGAGCGCCGCCGCCCAGCAGGCCCATGTGCGCGAGCAGTCCGCGCTGGCCGACTTCGACCAGGCGGCCGGCGCCGACGCCCGCGACAAGGTCGCCACCACCGTCACCGGCCCCGACGTCGAGGCCGCCGACGGCTACCTCACCCGCCTCACCGACCAGCCCCAGCTCAGCGCCACCGACCGCAAGTCCGACCCGGACGCGGTGAACGCCGCGCTCTCCGCGCGGATCGACCGGATGCGCGGCGCCGAGGCCGCTCTCGCCACCGCGCAGGTCAAGCGGTTCGAGCAGCTGCGCGACGACGACGTGAGCGCCCTCGAACTGCGGATCGGCCTGATCGGCGCGCTGGTGCTGCTCGCCATCGGCGTCTCCTCCGCCACTGCCCGCAGCCTGACCCGCCCGCTCGCGGTGCTGCGGCGCGGCTCGGCCCGCCTCGCGGGGGCGCCGGAGAGCGAGGAGCCGGTGCGCTTCACCGGCCGCAACGACGAGTTCGCCGAGGTCGTACGCTCCCTCAACGAGCTGCACGGCCGGTTCACGGAGCAGCACACGCGGGCGGAAGGACTCGACGAGGACCTCGTCAGGCAGCGCGGCCGGCAGGCCCGGCTCGCCGCCGACAAGGGCGTACTGCTCGCCCGCGTACGGGAGTTGACGGCAGAGCTCGAAAAGGCGCGCGGCACCGTGAAGCACGCCTTCGTCAATCTGGGCCTGCGCAGCCTCGGCCTGATCGAGCGTCAGCTCAGCGTGATCGAGGGCCTGGAGGAGCACGAGGAGGACCCCGACCAGCTCGCGGTCCTGTTCAAGCTCGACCATCTGGCCACCGTCATCCGCCGCCACGGCGAGAACCTCCTGGTCCTGGCCGGCGTCGAGCACCACCACAACCATCCGGGCCCGGTCCCGCTCGTCGACGTCATGCGCGCCGCGGTCAGCGAGATCGAACGGTACGAGCGGGTCGCCATCCAGGCGCTGCCGCCGTACGCGCAGGTCGCCGGGTACGCCGCCGACGACCTGAGCCACCTGGTCGCCGAGCTCCTGGAGAACGCCACCTCGTTCTCGCCGCCCGAGTCCCAAGTGCAGCTCTCCGGCTGGCAGTTGGAGGGCGGCGACATCATGCTCTCCATCCAGGACGGGGGCATCGGAGTGCCGCCCGAGCGGCGCGCCGAACTCAACCGCCGGCTCGCCGACCCGGCGTCGTACGAGCCCGGTGAGCCCGGCACCGAAGCGGGCGGCCTCGGCCTGCACGTCTCGGCGCTGCTCGCCCACCGGCACGGCGTACGGATCGAGCTGCGCGAGCAGAACCAGGGCGGTGTCGCCGCGGTCGTGGTGCTGCCCGGCGCGATCCTGCCCGCCGCACCGCCGGAGACGGCCCCCCATCTGATGTCCGCCCCGGGCGGCGCCCCGCGCTTCACCCTGCCGGGCGCCCTCGCCGAGGCCAACTCCAATGTGCTCCCGGAGCGTACGGAGCGCTCGGGCGAGATGGCTCGCCCCGCCGAGCCGACCGCGGCTGGACCCGCCGAACCGGCCGAGCCCCGCGACCGGACCGAGCCCGCCGAACCCGTCGAGCCGCCCGCGCCCGAGCCGGCCCCCGCCCTCCTCGATGAGCCGACCTTCGAGATGCGGCTCCCCGAGCCCCGTACCGCCGCGCCCGAGCCGCAGGCACCCCTGCGGGAGCCCGAGCGGCAGCAGCCCGAGCCGGGACAGCAGCCCGAGCCGGGACAGCAGCCCGAGCCGGAGCCGCTGCCCGAGCCGGGGGCGCTGCACGAGCCCGAACCCGCGCCCGAGCCCGCGCAGCGGCTCACTGACAAGGGGCTGCCCAAGCGGACCCCCCGGGTCGTCGCGGCGGGGCCCGCCCAGGCGCCGGAGCGCAAGGGCGGCAGCGCCGCCGCCGAGGCGCTGCGGCGCCGGCTCGGAGGGTTCCAGCAGGGCGCGAACGAGGGCCGCCGCGACGTGGCGGCGGAGCTCGACACCACGCAACAGCAGGCAGACGAACAGCAGTCGGACAAACAGCAGGCAGACACGGACACGGGGGAGACAGTCGAGGAGGTACGCGGATGAGTGCGACCGGCACCGGCCACGGCAGGCCCGGCAGCGGCACGCCCGGCACCGGAACGATCGGAGCGAGCACCGAGGCCCGCAATCTGCAGTGGCTGCTGGGGAACCTGGTCGAGGAGGTGCCAGGGCTCATCTCCGTCGCGGTCGTCTCGTCGGACGGCTTGCTGCTGCTCTCCTCCGACCCCGAGCAACGCCAGGTCGCCGTCGCCCGGCAGGGCCCGCGCGGCTCCAGCGCCGACCTCGCCACCATCGTCTCCGGCATCGGCAGCCTCACCGTGGGGGCCGCCCGGCTCATGGACGGCGGCGGCGTCAAGCAGACGATGGTCGCGATGGAGGAGGGCAGCGTCTTCGTCATGTCCATCAGTGACGGCTCCCTGCTCGGCGTGCACGCCACCCCGGACTGCGACATGAGCGTCATCGCCTACCACATGGCGCTCTTCGTGGGCCGTGCCGGCCATGTCCTGACCCCCGAAGTCCGCAGCCAACTGCGCCAGTCGATGGAGGCCGCCCAGTGACCCCGCCCGCCGAGAAATCCGCGCGGCTCCCGATACGCGGCGCGGACCGGAAGCCCGCCCGCGTCCGCCCGTACTCGCTGACCGGCGGCCGCACCCGGTTCGGCCACGTCCTGCTCGTCGAGACGTTCGTCGCGGCCATCGAAGCGCCCCCGGAGCGCAAGGAGCTCGGCGGCAGCACGCACCGGGTCATGCCGGAGATGCTCGCCATCGTGGAGATCTGCCGCGCGATGCGTACCGTCGCCGAGATCTCCGCGCTCCTCAAGATGCCGCTCGGCGTGGTCAGGGTGCTCCTCAGCGACCTCGCCGACCAGGGAAAGATACGCGTCTACGGCACCGGGCACGCCCCGGGCCAGCCCGACCGCGCACTGCTCGAAAGGGTGCTGAGTGGACTCCGCCGCCGTCTCTGAACTGCCGCTCCCCGACGAGGAGTTGCAACCCTGGCAGCAGGACCGCAGCCGGGCCCCCATCGCCACGAAGGTCGTGGTCGCGGGCGGCTTCGGCGTGGGCAAGACCACGTTCGTCTCGTCCGTCTCCGAGATCACCCCGCTCCAGACCGAGGCGGTGATGACCCGGGCGAGCGAGGACACCGACGACCTCACGGCGACCCCGGAGAAGCTGACCACCACGGTCGCCATGGACTTCGGCCGCATCACGCTCGACGACGACCTCGTCCTGTACGTGTTCGGCACACCCGGCCAGCAGCGGTTCTGGTTCATGTGGGACGACATCGTGCGCGGCGCGATCGGCGCGGTCGTGCTCGCCGACACCCGGCGCCTGACGGACTGCTTCCCCGCGCTCGACTACTTCGAGAGCTGCGGACTGCCGTACATCGTGGCCGTCAACCACTTCGAGGGCACCGAGTCGTTCGAGCCCGAGGACGTGCGCGAGGCGCTCACCGTGGCACCGCACATCCCGGTGGTGATCATGGACGCGCGCGACCGGGTCTCGGTGATCGAGTCCCTGCTCGGCCTGGTCGGCCACGCACTGGAGGCGTGCCCCGAATAGCGGCCCGCCTCGCACAGACCCCCGCCCAGATCAGCCCCCGCCCCGAACAGACCCGCCCCCCAACGGTTCGCTACGCAGATAACGGAGAACGGTCCCGCATGCGGAGAATACTCATCGTCGGAGCCGGCCAGTCCGGGCTCCAGCTCGCCCTCGGACTCCAGGCCCAGGGGTACGAGGTCACCCTGATGTCGAACCGCACCGCGGACGAGATCCGGTCCGGCCGGGTCATGTCCACGCAGTGCATGTTCCACACCGCGTTGCAGCACGAGCGCGACCTGGCCCTGAACTTCTGGGAGTCCCAGGCCCCGAAGATCGAGGGCGTCGGCGTCTCGGTGGCGGCGCCGCCCGAGCTGGCCCCCGAGATCGGCCCCCGGGCCATCGACTGGGTGGGCAAGCTCGACGGCTTCGCGCAATCCGTCGACCAGCGGGTCAAGATGGCCGGCTGGATGGAGACCTTCGCGCAGCGCGGCGGCCAGCTGGTCATCCACGGCGCAGCCGTCTCCGACCTCGACTTCTTCGCCCGCACCTACGACCTGGTCCTGGTCTCGGCGGGCAAGGGCGAGCTGGTCTCGATGTTCGGCCGCGACGCGTCCCGCTCCCCGTACACCGAGCCGCAGCGCGCGCTCGCCGTCTCCTATGTGCACGGCCTCGGCCCGCGCCCGGAGCACCCCGACTTCGAGGCGGTGCGCTGCAACCTGGTGCCGGGCGTGGGCGAGCTGTTCGTCATGCCGACCCTCACGGTGTCGGGCCGCGCGGACATCCTGTTCTGGGAGGGCGTACCCGGCGGCCCCCTCGACGTGTTCAACGGCGTACAGGACCCGGCCGCGCACCTGGCGCTCACCCTGGAGCTGATGGAGCGCTTCCTGCCCTGGGAGTACGCCCGTGCCACCAAGGTCGAGCTGACCGACGCGGGCGGCACCCTGGCCGGCCGCTACGCGCCGACCGTGCGCAACCCCGTCGGCCGGCTGCCCGGCGGTGGCCTGGTGCTCGGCGTCGCCGACGTCGTCGTGGCGAACGACCCGATCACCGGCCAGGGCTCCAACTCGGCCTCCAAGTGCGCCGCTTCATACCTCGCCTCCATCGTCGAGCACGGTGATGCCGAGTTCGACGAGGCGTGGATGCGGGCCACCTTCGAGCGGTACTGGTCCACCGCCCAGCACGTGACGAAGTGGACCAACGCCATGCTGGGCGTGCCGCCGGAGCACGTCCTGAACCTGATCGGCGCGGCCGGTCAGCTCCAGCCCGTCGCCGACCGGTTCGCCAACGGCTTCGACAATCCGGCCGACTTCGAGAACTTCTTCTTCGAGCCGGAGAAGACCAATGCCTACCTGACCGAAGTGGGCGCCGCGCAGGGCTAGTTGGGCTCCGCGTCGGAGGAGTACCCCGTGTCCATCCCCTGTGCCGCTCCTTCGGGGAGCTTCGGGGGGTGGTACGCGGAGAGCGGGGTGAGCGGGGCCGCCGCCGGGTCCGGGCGGACCGCGCCGAGCAGCGGGTTGGCAGCGATGGGGGAGACCTTGACCCGCGCGCCGGGCCGGGGCGCCTGCACCACCAGACCGTCACCCAGGTACATCGCCACGTGGGTGGCCCGGGGGAAGTAGACCACCAGGTCGCCCGGGCGCAGCGAGGTCAGCGCGATGTGCGGCAGCTCGGCCCACTGCTCCTGGCTGGTGCGCGGGATGGCACGGCCGGCGTGCGACCACGCCTGCGAGGTGAGCCCCGAGCAGTCGTAGGACTCCGGCCCCTCCGCGCCCCACACATAGGGTTTGCCGATCTGGTCGACCGCGTACGTGAGCGCCCGGTCGCCCTCCGGCGACGGGGCCCGGGTGCCCGTGAGGGCGCCCGATGCGAGCAGGCTCTGCTGGGCCCGGTCGGTGCCCCGCTGTTCGAGACGGCCGAGTTCGGCGAGCTGCTCGGGGGAGAGGTCGGCGAGGAGTTTCTCGACCTCCTTGAGGCGCTGCTCCACGTCGTCCTTCTCCCGCTGCTGCCGCTGGGCGAGTGCCTGCTGCTCGGCGAGTGCCCGGCGTGAGGCCGTCGCGAGGTCGGCTGCCTGTCGCTCGCTCCGGGTGAGCCGGTCCACGGTGGCCTGGCGTTCACCGGCCGCGCGGGCCAGGAAGTGGCGTTGGTCGAGGGCGCTCTGCGGATCGTCGGCGAGCAACACCCTTAGGTATGTGGAGAGATCGCTGCGGCCCTGGTACTGCTCGCGGGCGAGCCGGCCGGCGTCTGCCCTGCTCCGTGCGAGCGCGGTCCGTGCCGTGGCCAGCGACGCGGTGAGCTTCTTGTCCTCGGCCTCGCGGCGCTTCAGCTCGACGTCGGTGGTCTTGTACGCCTCGGTCGCCTCCTCCGTCTGCCGGTACAGCGTCTGGAGCCGGCCGAGCAGGGCGGGGGCCGAGGTCTCGGGTGGCTGGTCGGGGAGTGCTGTCGCGGTCTCGGGTGGCTGGTCGGGGAGCGCGGTCGTGGACTCGCCGGGTGGCCGGGGCGCGGCCACCGCGAGCGGGGCCACCCCCGCCGTCGCCAGGGCCACGGCGACGGCCGCCGCGCACACCGGGCGCACGCGAGCTGACATGTCCTCACCTCCGGTCCCGGGCCGGTCCTTCCGGCCCCACCGGATCGGATCGTGGCATGCCTTACCGGGACAATCTCCGTGGAGAGGGTGAACGGGGTATTCGGCTCACTCGTGCGGCGGCAGCCCGGTGCGGGGGCTTGCGCCGGGGCTCTTCTTCGTCCACGGCCAGCGGCGCGGCTCGCGGCCCTCGGGGACGTAGGTGTACTTCCAGCCGCGCGGGAGGCCGAGCCGCTTGGTGTGGGAGGCCGGCTCCAGACGGTAGGCGTGCACCGTCGCGGAGCCGCCCTCCGCATCGGGTACGGGCACCTCGTACCACTGCGGGGGCTTGCCGGTCGGGCCGGTCAGTACCGGCAGGACGCGCCCGTCGAGGGGGCCGCCCACAAAGAGGGTGTTCTCGCTTCGCACCCCCCAAGTCTCACAGCAGGTGGCCCGCCTCGCGCACGACGGGTATCACCCGGCGCGCCAGCACACCCGCCGCGCCGTCGGCCCGCTCCTGGCCGAGCGCGGCGCGTACCGCCCCCGCGGTCTGCTCGTCGGTGGCGGCGGTGACGGTGAGCAGCGCCACCAGATGGTCCACCAGCCAGTCGCGCAGCTCGGGCAGTGGGGGCCGCTTGTCCTCGTCGAGCCAGATCAGCGAGGCCGCCTCGACCGCGGCGATCCAGGTGCGCACCATCATCCGCAGCCGCGGGCCGGGGTCGGCGACCTCCAGGTGGACCAGGATCTGTTCGGCGGCGGCCCGCCGCACCTCGTCGACGATGGCCGTGGTGCGCGAGGTCTCGGCCATGCTGCCGCCCTGGAGCAGCGCCGAGAACCCGGCGTCGTGCTGGTCGACGAAGGCGAGGTAGCGGTCGAGCGCGCGGGTGAGCCGCTGGGTGAGCGGGCCGCTGTGTACCTCGGAGAAGCACAGCTCCAGCTCGTCGGCGGCCGAGCGCAGCGCAGCCTCGTACAACTGCTGCTTGCCGCCCGGGAAGTAGCGGTAGACCAACGGCCGCGACACCCCCGCCGCCTCGGCCACGTCGTCGAGCGAGACGTCCTCGGGGGCCCGGTGCGCGAAGAGCGACAGGGCGGCGCCGAGGAGCTGAACGCGGCGCTCCTCGACGCTGAGCCTGCGGTAGGCGGGGGTGGCGGCTGAGGTCATACGGGCAGCGTAATCCCCTGGGCGGGTCTGTACGCCGGGAGTCCGGACCGGCTCTACGCCAGCAGCCCCGAGCTCTTCCACAACCGCCGGCTCACCCCGTTCAGCACGCCTATGTCGTCGAGGAATTCGGTGAGGCGGCCCGCGCCGCTCTGCATGACCTCGCGGCGGTGGCCGCTCGCCTTCACCTGGGCCACGGCCTCGCGGCGGTCGAGGCCGACGTTCTCGTACACCTGGGGGTTGACGAAGCAGGTGGCGAAGACGCGGGCCGCCTCGCCGCAGCTGACCCGGGTCAACTGCCGCTCCCAGCGCGGCGCGGAGACCATCTGACGCCGCAACTCCTCGCGGGCGTACCGCACATGGCGGGCCTCCTCGACCACATGGATGCGGGTCACGCCGCGCACGATGGACTGGACGCGCTCGTCGGGGAAGGTGAGCCGCTGCATCCAGTCGAGGATCTCCTCGCCGAGCAGGGTGGCGGCGAAGGAGCCCGGCGTGGTCGAGACGGTCTTCAGGACGCGGGCGAGGTTGTGGTACACCCTCGGCACCCGGTAGGCCGGCGCACCGCCCTTCTTGATCATGCGGGCGAACATCATCGAGTGGCGGCACTCGTCGGCGATCTCGGTGAGCGCGTAGCGGACGTGGTTGCTGGTGAGCGACTTGTCGTAGATGTGCCGGACGAGCAGCTGCATCAGGATGATCTCGAACCAGATGCCGAGCGAGGCGAGCGAGGCGGCCTCGTGGCGGGCCAGCTCCATGCGCTGGTCCTCGGACATCTTCCGCCACAGCGGGGTGTCGTACAGGGAGAGCAGCTCCGGCGGCCAGAACCACTTGCCGTCCTCGATCGGCGCGTCCCAGTCCAGCTCCTTGTCGGGGTCGAAGGAGTGCTTGGCGGACGATTCGAGCAGCCGCTCGGCGACCTGCTCGCGGTCCCTGAGCAGGCCGAGTGCGTCGCGGAGTACGTCGCGTTCGGTCACGGTCGTCATGGCGAGGGGCACCTCGTGGCTGGGTTACCTGGGGTCAACCCTTATGAGACTCCTTGTCAGCAAGCCCGTCAATCCCTTGCGCGCGACTTGTTGACCCCGCGTCTACCGCCGTGTGAACCTGCCAACTGCACAACGTTGTGCAGAAGTTGAGCCGCTGGACGACGCCGTCCGCGAGCGAAGGAGCCGCACGTGTCGACGCACGACCTCTATGTGAACGGCCCGCAGGAGACGCTCTGGCAGGTGCCGGCCACCGGCGCAGCCCGCTTCAGCTGGGAGTACGACGACGGGCGCGACCGGCTGCTCGCCCTCTACCAGAAGGGCAAGGACAAGCAGTGGGACGGTGCCAAGCGCATCGACTGGGACCTTGAGGTCGACCCGTACGACCCGCTGGGCACCCCCGACGAGGCGATGACCCTCTACGGCACCCCGCACTGGGCCAAGATGACCGAACGCGACAAGGGCGAGCTGCGCCTGCACTACACCTCCTGGCAGTTCAGCCAGTTCCTCCACGGCGAGCAGGGTGCGATGGTGTGCGCCGCCCGCATCGTGGAGTCGGTGCCCGACCTGGACGCCAAGTTCTACTCGGCGACGCAGACCATGGACGAGGCCCGGCACGCCGAGATCTACGGCCGCTTCCTGCACGACAAGCTCGGCATGCTCTACCCGGTCAACGACAACCTCCAGGCGCTGCTCGGCGACACCCTGCGCGACTCCCGCTGGGACATGCCCTACCTCGGCATGCAGGTCCTCATCGAAGGCCTGGCGCTCGCCGCCTTCGGCATGATCCGCGACACCACGGACAAGCCGCTGCCGAAGCAGATATTGGCGTACGTCATGCAGGACGAGGCCCGGCACGTGGCCTTCGGCCGCATGGCGCTGCGCGACTACTACAAGCAGCTCACCGACGCCGAGCTGAAGGAGCGCGAGGAATTCGTCATCGAGGGCTGCTACTTGATGCGCGACCGGCTGCGCGGGGTCGAGGTCCTGGAGAACTTCGGCATCCCGAAGAAGGAGGCCGAGCAGCTGAGCGAGGAGAGCGAGTTCCTGCACCTGTTCAGGAAGCTGCTGTTCAGTCGCATCGTCCCCTGTGTGAAGGACATCGGCCTGTGGGGCGAACGCCTCCAGAAGGCCTACCTCGACATGGGCGTCTTCGACCTCGGCGACTCCAACCTCGACCTCCTGATGGCCCAGGACGAGGAGATCGCCGAGCAGCTCGACCGCGACCGCTTCGAGGAGGAGGAGTCGGCGAGGGTGGCTGAGGTGGCGGGCGCGATCGAGGAGGGCGCGGCGTCCTGACACCGCCCCGGCCCCGGCCCCGGTCGCGCCGCCCTCCTCGCCAACGGCGCGACCGGCCGCCATCTGTTCGTGTGGCACATCCGGGGCGACCCCTGGGTGGGCCAGGGAGCGAGACAGACTCCGGGGCATCGGAGCGATCGCGGGCGGCACAGGTGAGCACGAGCTGGACGGCGAGTACCGGTGGCCCCGTCCCCCCGAGGGTGGCTGGACGGCGGACGACCTGGACCGGCTCCCCAATCTCCCTCCCCACACGGAACTGATCGACAGGAGCCTCGTCTTCAGGCACCAAGGCGTACGGCCCGGCCGGAGTGTTCCACAAGGAGCTCAAGGTCGACCTCCCCTTCCCCATCGAGATCGACCTGACCGCGCTGGACCGCCGCCGCTGACCGCGCCCCGGGTCACCGGCTCAGCGCCGCCTCCATCACCGCCTTCGCGATCGGGGCCGCGTCGCCGCCGCCGCTGATGTCGCCCCGGTTCGCCGACGCGTCCTCGACCACCACCGCCACCGCCACCGCCGGACGCGGTGAGCCGTCGGCCTGGGCCCAGGAGATGAACCAGGCGTACGGGCTGCCGATGTTGCCGATGCCGTTCTGCGCGGTGCCGGTCTTGCCGCCGACCGTCGCCCCCGGGATCGCAGCGCTGGTGCCGGTGCCGGTCTTCACCACGTCCACCATCATCTGCTGGAGCCGCAGCGCGGTCGCCGGGTTCATCGCCCGCTGATAGGTCCGCTGCCGGGTCGTGGCGACGGTCGTGCCGCGCGCCGTCGTCGTACGGTCCACCAGATAGGGGTACTTGAGCTCCCCGCCGTTGGCGACGGCCGCCGAGACCATCGCCATCTGGAGCGGGGTGGCCGTCGTGTCGAACTGGCCGATGGAGGAGAGGGCCAGCTGGTCGGGGCTCATCCGGGTGTCGAAGTTGGACTTGGCGACACCCGACGGGATCTTGATCTTCGTGTCGTTGAAGCCGAACTTCCCCACCGCCTCCACCATCCTGGTCAGCCCCACCTTCACGCCGAGCCCCGCCATCACCGTGTTGCAGGACACGTTGACCGCGTACGAGAGCGAGGCGTTGCCGCAGCCGCTCGCCTCGTTGGGCAGGGTCGTCGAGGTGTTGGGCAGCACATAGGGGTCCGGGGTGTCGGTGGGCGCGTCGACATCCGTGACCACCCCCGCGTCGAGCGCGGCCGCCGCCGTCACGATCTTGAAGGCGGAGCCGGGCGGATAGGTCTGCCGGATCGCGCGGTTCAGCATGGGCTGGTCGGGGTCGCTCGTCAGGCGCGACCAGGCGTTCGCCACCGGCCTGCCCGTGCCCGACAGGACACCGGGCTCGTAGGAGGGGCTGCTGACCAGGGCCAGGATCTTGCCCGTCGCCGGTTCGAGCGCCGCGACCGCACCCCTCTTGCCGGCCAGGCCGCTGAACGCGGCCTGCTGCATGGACGCCTTGATGGTGGTGACGGCCCGGCCACCGGAGTGCCGGCTGCGGGTCAGGTCGTTCCACAGCGGAAACACCGAGAGGAGCGGCGAGGTGCCCGAAAGGACGGAGTCCTCGGCGTTCTCGACCAGCGTGGTGCCGTACGTCTGGGAGGCGTACCCGGTGACGCTCGCGTACAGCGGCCCGTTCTTGTACGTCCGCTCGTAGCGCAGCTGCTGACCGGTGTCCTTCGATCCGGTGACGCGCTCGTCGCCGACCATGATGGCGCCGCGCGGCTGGTGGTAACGGGCAATCGCCAGGCGGCGGTTGGCGGGGTTGGCGTCGAGCGCGTCGGCCTGGAAGACCTGGACGCGGGCCGCGTTCACCAGGAGCGCCACCAGCAGGACGAAGCAGAAGGCGGCCGCCCGCCGGATGTAGCGGATCACGTGGCCGTTTCCTCCATCGTCGGCTGCGGCTGTGCGATGACGCCCGTCTCCACCGTGGGCAGCGGGCGGCGGGCGGAGTCACTGATCCGGATGAGCAGCGCCACGATGATCCAGTTGGTGACCACGGACGAGCCGCCCTGCGCGAGGAACGGCATCGCCATGCCGGTGAGCGGGATGAGGCCCATCACGCCGCCCGCGATGACGAAGACCTGGAGCGCCAGGATCGAGGAAAGCCCGATGGCGAGCAGCCGCCCGAAGGGGCTGATGAGGCTGAGCCCGGCGCGGTAGCCCCGCGCGACGAGCAGCGCGTACAGCAGGAAGATCGCGGTCAGTCCGGACAGGCCGAGCTCCTCCCCGGCCGTGGCCAGGATGAAGTCGGACTTGGCGGCGAAGCCGATCAGGAGGGAGTGGCCGAGGCCGAGCCCGGAGCCGAGGGTGCCGCCGGCGGCGAAGGAGAACAGGGACTGGGCGAGCTGGCTCGGGCCGAGGCCCGCGTCGATGGTGGCGTACGGGTCGAGCCAGTCGGTGACCCGGGCGTGCACATGAGGTTCGAACAGGGCCACCGCGGCCGCGCCCGCCGAGGCGAGCAGCAGGCCCACCGCGATCCACCCGGTCCGCCCGGTCGCCACGTACAGCATGATCACGAAGATGCCGAAGAACAGCAGCGAGGTGCCGAGGTCGCGTTCGAGGACGAGGACGCCGACGCTCAGCAGCCAGATCATCACGATCGGTCCGAGCACCCGGCCGGTGGGCAGTTGGAGCCGCCAGATCCTGCGTCCGGTGTAGGCGAGCGCGTTCCGGTTGGCCGCGAGGTAGGCGGCGAAGAAGACAGCGAGCAGGATCTTGGCGAACTCGGCGGGCTGGAAGGAGAACCCCGCGGCCCTGATCCAGATCTTGGCGCCGTTGACCGGCGGGAAGAGGATCGGGGCGAGCATCAGGGCGAGCGCGGCGGCCATCGAGAGGTAGGCGTACCGCTGAAGGACGCGGTGGTCGCGCAGGACCAGGACGACGGCGAGGAACAGGGCGACCCCGAGCGTCGACCAGACCAGCTGGGCGGGGGCGGCCCGGCTGCCCGGGGTCGAGAGGTCGAGCCGGTAGATCAGCACCAGGCCGAGCCCGTTGAGCAGCACCGCGATCGGCAGCAGTACGGGGTCGGCGTACGGGGCGCGGAAGCGCACCACGAGATGGGTGAGGAGCGCGAGCAGGCCGAGGCCGGCCCCGTACCGTGCGGCATCGTGCGGCACGGTGCCGTTCCTGGCGAGCCCGACGTCGACATAGCCGAGGACCACGACGAGTACGGCACCGACGAGCAGGGAGAGTTCGACGCCCCGCCGCTTGGGGTGGCGGAGCTCGGGCGGGCTGGCATCCGCCGCCGACGGTGCGGTCATGCCAGGCAACGTAGCAAGATGCGGGTCTTATATCCCCGTATGTCGTAAGGCGTCGAGTGTCGTGAGGCGTCCGGTGTCGTAAGGCGTCGAGTGTCGTAAGCGGTCGGATGTCGTGAGGCGTCGAGGTGAAAGCGTGCGGTGGTGTACACCGACGTGGCGCCGCCCCCGCCGGACGCGGGGGCGG